>CALGPR010000179.1 GCA_937960425.1 uncultured Lentisphaeria bacterium | reverse complement strand
GTCCGGATAATAACAGGGCACCGGTTGTGCCGATGACGATGTACCAGAAAACTTCTGCAACTTGTGGCCACCCGCGCGTTGACAGAGAGCCAATGGTAAAATTCAGTACGCTCCCGACATTTTCTGCATGGAACAGCATGATTGCGCTGCTGAAAGCGCTGAGCATGGCTGAAACTGCAACTCCGGCAAGAATCAAACGAACCGGATGGATACCGCGCCTCCAGGCAAGCAGGTAAACCAGCACCGTCGTGCTGAATGCCCCGAGAAACGCAGCTGGAACCAGGAATCCACTGAATTGCGGCAGTGCCAGGAGAATCAAAATACCTGCCAGCCCTCCGCCAGCAGAAACCCCGATGATTCCGGGAGACGCTAATGGGTTACGCATGACTCCTTGCAAGATCGTACCAGATAGTGCCAGACTGCTTCCGGCTAATGCTCCGAGGATGACGCGGGGCAGCCGTATGTTAAACAAAATTTGGTAAGGTGCATCCGGGGAGGGGTGGCAGAGAATAGAAAAAATTTCTGATACGGATAACTTCAGTGCTCCGACTGTCATACTGTACAGTATTGCGCCAAACAACAACATGGCTAAAAGGGCACAGCAAAAAAATCTTCCGGAAATGGAATGAATCAATCGGCCATGTTTCATTGAATATGCTCCATAGAAATCCATCGAACACAGTATGGGAAAGAAGAGCTCAGCGATTCCATCGGTGCATCTTTCGCGTGGTTGCAGACAGGCTGATTTGTAGTGTTGTAATTCGTTTGTATCTTTTCCATACAATAGCACGGGCAAAGGAAAAAACAAGATATACAGGGGGAATAAACAAAGGAACCTTGAGTTGAGCAAGGTTCCTCGATTCGGGAAGGATGTTGCGTAAATCATCTGTCGACGGAAGATAGATTGCAATCGTGGAATTGTTGTTTCAGAGTCTTTTTTCTATTTTCCGTGCGGCTTTTTGGGGATTTGTTATTGAAAACAGATGGCCCGAGACCTGCTTGCCAAGGGTTACAGGCGTTCAAGCCAGCTTGTGAGTTCCTGTCGCAACGTTGTTTCTTCTGCCAGTTTTTCCGCTTCAGCAGCATGCAGGACAGAAGATAATGCTTGACCTGGTATCGTATCATGAAACTGTTGGGCAAATGCGATAGCTTTTTTGCACTTTTGTGCATAATCAGGCAGGTTGCGAAGCAGTTTCGTAACATTTTTCACAACGACTAATTTTCCCGAATCGTCGGCAATCTGGTTATAGATAACCATTCCGTCCCGGGCGCCGCGTACCGTGGCGAGGATTCCTTCACTGTGCAGGAATGGGGCCATTATGGCAGTGAATTGATCTGTGTCTTTATTCTGGAGTTCCGGCGGGAAAATCTGTTGGGGATTGAGGAATTTTTCCTGGAAGTTGTCATTCCGATAATGATTGCGGACAGCTGAGTCACGAAAATCAGGAATTTCTATAGTTTTGCCGCCTTCATGGGCACTCTTTGTCGCCATAATCCCGGCGAGGGTGACGTCACAGGCAGGATAGATTGTCCACGGGCCCGGTTCGCCAGTGAATATTTCGCGGGCAAAATAGTAAAGCTCCCAGAAGTCTCCGCCCCCGTGACCGGTAGAGTCTGCAAGTTCTGCCAA
>CALGPR010000178.1 GCA_937960425.1 uncultured Lentisphaeria bacterium | reverse complement strand
CAAGCGATATATTCGAACTCTCGTTTTGTGATATTGTTTCCTTTGTGTTATGCGGTGGTAAAACTTACCGATGCAATTGACTGACAGAGTTTTGAAGACGACTTATTTGCAAACTTTTCACAGATAACGGTTATCTGCCTGTGTTGTTTGTTTTCCGGTCGTGTTCATGACCTTAAATATGTCAGCGACGTGGGCAACGAAGTCGATCATTGATGAATGGCTTGAAAATCCTTCGCTGCCAGAATTTTACCGGTAAAACTTCTTTTGAGTATAAATACCCGGCCGATCAGTCGACGTTGTCACGCAACGCAAAAAATTTGCTCAAGCGGCGCAGAAAAAATACTTGAAGTAAGTCTGAAAATGAGGCTTCGTGAAGGTTTCATTAAAAAATCAGAACTGACCTGGGGGGGAATGTCAGCAGCATCGTTCAGGAAAAAGCCATACGCGATCCAACAGATGTTCGGCTTTACGATCGCTTGTGGGAACGTCTGGTAAATCTGTACGTAAAAAGGGCATTTGAGTTGCAGCAAACTTATGAACGGATCGAGAAAAGGTTTTTGCGCCGCCCAAACAGTTATGAGAAAACCAATCAGTTCAGGCAGGCGAGAAAAGCGATAAAAAAACTTTATTCCATTCATGAAATGTAAGTGGAATGTATTGGCAAAAGTAAGGCTCATAAAAAATTTGAATTCGACCCCTGAGTGGAACTGGTAACTTTGGTTTAAGCGAACTGGATCGTGGGAATGGGAGCATATCCGGAAAATTTATATGATGGCCATACTCTGAGATCTGTATTGCAGCAGGTATCCAAAATCCTTGGATTTGAACCGGAGATGATGATTTGCGTTCTCAGTTATCGCTGGTACAATGATAAAGGCAAGTGCAATGTTCAAATCGTGAATCGCTTTCGAAAACGAATATCGTGTTCATTCTGGTCGGTGGTGGAATTGGCAGTAAGCTATTGACTTGTGATCGGACATGGTAAAAGGGAGCACCGGATGGATCGCAATCAACTGTGCGGCAACTTGGGAGATAAGCTGCATGTGATTTTGTAGCGACTGGGTTCAATATCCGGCTCCTGATGTGGGCATTTGCCCCGTTTGGGTGCCAGATTTCAAGTTAATATTGATTTAATTGGTAGACCAATTGAATCAATACAATTCGAACAGGTTGGGAAATGGAAGAGCGTGAGAAAGGAAGAACTTTTTCTTAAAAGTTTTTTCTTTCTTGTACCTGGTTTTGGCATAATCGACTGAATAGAATACTGATTGACTGCAAAAATACTTTTCTTTTACAAGGTGCAATTATGATTACCTTCAGGTCTGCTGGTGAAGAATAGAAGAAATAAAATTACTGTAATTTATTATCTGATTATTTCGCTATTTACGCTGATCTGCATTTTCCCAGACTTTTGAGCAGTCTGGGATCGGCATTCCTTCTCCGTGGCCGACAATGGTTACTGTATAACGGTCATCGACTGCAGCTGAATTTTTCCGGTTCAAAACAGAACCGTCTGCGTATAAAATATTGACATCTTTGAAATCATGAGCGACGATAGCGGTCCCGTTTCCAGGAATGCAACAGAAATCCATTACCATTGCTTTTGTACTGTTGTCAGCCGTAGAAAGGCGGGATGCAAAATTTGCATCCGTTCCACGATAAAGATATGCAGCTTGAACAACCGTACTATTTTCCCAGTTTTCATGAACATATTCCGGATTTCGGGTATCATTGAGAGGACAGCCGAACAGTCGTGGCGCTGCCCCATAATTTTCGATAAGATTACCCAATCCTACTACGCCCATTGGTTGCGGCATCTTTAAAATCATGATACTTGCGGCTCGTTGTGGAATAAATGGCGGAATATTATCTTCATTATCATTCGCGTACAATTGAATTGCCAGCCCGATTTGATGAAGGTTATTCGCACATAATACCCGGTTCGCTGCATTACGAACCCGGTGCAGCACTGGCAGCAGCATTGACGTAAGGATTGCAATAATTGCAATAGAGACAAGTAGTTCTATCAACGTAAACGGTATCGGCGTTTTTAATTGGCGTTTGAGACTCAAAAGATGGGCGGTTACACCTACGCCGACTAAGGATAGGCTCAGCTGGATCCATAATTCAGGAGAAAGGTAGATCAGGATTCCCAATGTGCACCAGAGCAATCCTGTGGTGCGATAGACTACACTACGGGGAATCCCTCGTTTTTCCCGATAGTTCCGAATGAAACTGCCTGGAAAATGGCTGTTAATAAGGCGATGGTAAAGTTTTGGAGAACTCTGGGAAAAAAAGAATGCTGCCGCCAGTAGAAAAGGCGTAGTTGGCCATATGGGAAGAAACATTCCAATGAGTCCAAACAGGGTAAAACTGAAGCCGGCTGTCAACAGCAAAATTCGTTTCATATCTCTTTCTTTTTTCTGGCTGATAATGGAGTTTCGGAGCGGCAGAGGCAGGAGAATTTTCATGCGTGCTGCTGTGGGAAAACTCCTTTGCTCATGAGCCAGCTCCGCAAAATTTACTGCGGTTTCTTTACAATATACTGATTTCAATTTTCTTCAAAGTCATCAATGTTTTTTTTGATTGATTCTGACTGTTCCTTTCAGTTTTTTGCAGGTATCTCCTTTTATCTCCTCACTGGACGCAAATGGTCGTGACT
>CALGPR010000177.1 GCA_937960425.1 uncultured Lentisphaeria bacterium | reverse complement strand
AAAACGATCCGAACAGTCGGTCTGCCCTTTGAAGCGGGAATTATCGATATTGGAGCCCACTCCGTACGCCTGGAAATTTTTCAGGTTGCCAGAGACGGTTCGATAGAAACCCTCGAAAGCGTGACAAGAATCATCAATCTTGGCTATGATGCCTTTCGCCGGGGAGCAATATCTCCCGAAAACATCAATCTTCTGTGTGCGATATTGAGCGATTGCGCCCGGCGGCTCCGGGAATATCGAATCACGATCTGTCGCACTGTCGCTACCAGTGCCATTCGCGAAGCCTCTAACCGCGACCTGGTTGCCCGACGGGTAAAGCTGGCAAGCGGATTTGATCTGGAAATTCTCGAAAGCTCCGAAGAAGCACGCCTTCTTCATCAAGCGCTGCAGGATGCGTTTGAAATAGAAGAGCGCAGAGATGAACTCAACGGTCTGGTGATTGCGGTCGGCACCGGATCTCTATTGCTCTTTTATCTGGAAAATGGCTGTCTTACCTACAGTGAAACCGTTGCTTTAGGCAGCGTCAGGCTTTTTGACGAAGCTGGGCGAACCACATTGAATCCGGATAAAATCAAAATTCTCCTCCGGTCACTGGATCTGCGGCGTCATTTAATGACCAACTGCAACTATCATCCAAACGCAAAAATCAATTTTATCGGAATCGGAGCAGGCATTCGGGCGCTGATGGCACTGGATCATGATGTTGCCCCTATGGATTTATCTGGCAATATCCGGGAACTGCCATTGGAATCTTTGCGTACGCTCTCCCGAAAAGCCCAAGAAAGTTCACCGGCAACCATTGCTGAACAATGCCGTATTGCCGATTATCTTGCTTTAAGTGTTGCCCCGTCCAGTTGTATCGTTGATTACGTTCTGGAACAGATTCCCTGTAAGAAATTTCTTGCGCCAACAGTGACGACACGACAGGCATTGCTGACCGATTTGATTCGCAGCCAGACCGGCAATTTGCGTTCTTTTGAACCTGACCTGCTGGCGACCGCAACCACAATCGGACACAAATACCACTTTGACTATGAACATGCCCGCGCAACGGCAGATATTGCACTGGCCCTGTTCGATAAAGTCAAGAAATATTTTCAAATGGACAGGAGGCTGCGCATATTATTGGAAATCGCTGCCCTCCTCCATGATATTGGACGTTTTGTCGATATCCGGCAATATCCGCGCCACAGCTTTTACCTGATCAGCCAGATGCAATTGCCGGGATTGACTCCCGAAGAAATCCAGATTCTGGCATTAATCACGCGCTACCAGCGCAAGACAAACCCCAAAATGTCACATGTTGAGTACCAGGCATTGCCCCCTTCAGAGCGAGTGATTCTGCTTCAGCTTACGGCACTGCTGCGCGTCGCCGAAGCTCTGGAAAAAAACCATCGCGCTGATTTCAAAAAAATGCGGTTGAACATCAGCCCCTCAAAGCACCTGTTAAAAATCAAAGTTGCAGGGTCCAATGATCTTGCCTGGGAACGGCAATACCTTTCCCAGAAAGACGACCTGTTTTATGAAGTATTCGGTATGAAAATCGTGATAGAAGAAGAACTACAGCGGATATGAGCAGTAAAAAGAACATCTCCTCCCCGCCGGCAACAGACGTTTCGGGGGGAAATATTTTCCTTTGCCGTGAATTGTCATGGCTGAATTTTAATGAACGAGTGCTGGACGAAGCCGGCTGCAAAGCGAATCCATTGCTGGATCGGATGAAATTCATTGCGATTTGCAGCAGTAACCTGGATGAATTTTTCATGGTTCGCATTGCCGGGCTGCACCAGCTTGTTGAGCTGGGAGACACGACACCAGATCCTTCTGGGCTTCGGCCCGGCGAACAGCTGGCCATCCTTCATAGCAAAATTCGTAAACTTCTGACCCGCCAATATGGGTTGCTGAATAAAGAAATCCTGCCAGCGCTGGAGGAAAAAGGATACCGCCTCAGCGCTCCGGAAAAACTTTCTCAGGAAAAACGGGAAGAGTTGGAAGCGTTTTATCTTCGGGAAATTCAACCAGTTCTTACTCCCATCGCCGTTGATCCGAGCCATCCCTTTCCTCAGCTTTCCAACGGGGCATTGGAAATTGCTCTGAGCTTTATTCCTTCAGGCAGTACAGACATTGTCCACGCCTTTGTTGAAGTCCCCGAGGTTTTGCCCCGCTTTATCGAAGTCAAAGACAACAAAGCTGCCCGGAGGAGTTTTATCCTTCTGGAAGACCTGATCATGGCCAATCTGCCGTCATTATTCAGCGGTTGTCGTATTTTGGAATATTTTCCCTGTCGGGTCACCCGTGATATGAATTTCATTATGGAAGAAGATGGCATAGACGACCTTCTTCATTCGATGGAACGCAATCTGGTAGAACGCCGGCGCCGCGATCCCATCCGGTTGGAAAAGCCTCATACCGGGCGAAGCGAATTAGCTGAATGGTTACAGAAAGAACTTCATATTGAAAACGATCTTGTCTACGAAATCCCCGGTATTCTCAATCTGAAACAACTTTTTGAGTTGGTAGGAAAAATCAACCGTCCTGATTTACAAGAAGAACCTTGGCCATCGTTTCTGCCGCCGGCATTTGAAGGCGCCAGAAACTATTTTGATGCCATCCGCGATAACGCTCCTATTCTGCTGGCTTTGCCCTTTCATAAATTTGACCCGGTCATTCGCCTGCTGGAAGAAGCTGCAGACGATCCTGCCGTCCTGGCAATCAAACAGACACTCTACCGGGTCAGTGGCAATTCTCCGGTGGTTCGTGCTCTTCAGAGAGCAGCAGAAAATGGAAAGCAGGTTACTGTAATCGTTGAGTTAAAGGCCCGTTTTGACGAAAGCAACAACATTATATGGGCACGGCGGCTGGAAGAATCCGGGGCGCATGTCGTCTATGGAATCTCCGGACTGAAAATACACTGCAAAGCACTTCTGATTGTCCGGCGCGAAGAAGGAATGATCCGACGCTATGTGCATCTGGCTACGGGAAATTATAATGACAAAACCGCTACCATGTATACCGATTTGGGAATCTTTTCCTGCGATTCAACCCTTGCCCGCGAAGTTGCCAATCTTTTTAATGTGATGACAGCCTATTCTGCTCCGGCAAATGACTGGCGGAAAATCGCAGTAGCCCCTTTTGATTTGCGCACGCGTTTCCTCAACCTGATTGATCGGGAAGCCCGTCTGTCAACTCCGGAAAATCCCGGACATATCATTGCCAAAATGAATGGGCTGGTAGACTCGGAAATCATTGAACACTTGTACGCTGCTGCAAAACGTGGAACAAAAATCGAATTGATCGTTCGCGGGATCTGTTGCTTAAAACCTGGGGTGGGAACGGAGAATATTCGAGTTATCAGTATCGTTGACCGTTACTTGGAACACAGTCGGATTTTTTATTTTCGCAATGGCGGAGCACCCGAATATTATCTTGCCAGTGCAGACTGGATGGTGCGTAATCTTGACCGTCGAATTGAACTTCTGTTCCCTGTCGAAGACCCTGCGATCTGCAAAATTCTCGGGGATCTTCTGCAAATGCAGCTTAATGACCGGGAAAAAGGCCGCAGACTGCTCGCCAATGGGGCTTATACCCGTGCCCTGCCCGACACCCATACCCCAGAACGCAGCCAACACAACACCTATTTATATTTTAAAACCATTGCCGAAACTGCGCGGCGAATGAAACTGAAAAACGAACTGCCTGTATTTACAGGTGAACACTTCAACGAAGAGGAATGACCTTATGGCAAAATGTGTCGGTATCCTGACAGCCGGCGGAGACAGCCCCGGACTTAACGCTGCCATCCGTGCAATTGGAAAAATCCTTGCTCACAATAATTACCGCTTGATCGGCTTTCGCGATGGCTTTGAAGGCATTGCCTTTGACCGCACCATGCTTTTGGAAGAAAGCAATGTTTCCGGCATTCTGACCATTGGTGGTACCGTTCTGCGTACCAGCCGCAATAAACCCAGTAAAATGCCAGTTGGGAAAAATTTTATTGACATGACAGATGCGATTAAAGACAATTATATGCGCCATCAGCTGGAGTGCCTGATCTGCATCGGCGGCGGTGGAACCCATAAAAGCGCACTGCAATTAAAAAAGGCAGGACTGAATATCTTAACGTTACCGAAAACAATTGATAATGATTTGGCGATGACCGATACCACAATTGGATTTGATACAGCATTGGATGTCGCCACGGGGGCAATTGACAGCCTGCACTCTACTGCAAGCAGTCACAAACGCATCATGCTGGTTGAAATCATGGGACATAAAGCCGGTTGGCTGACTCTGGGCAGCGGATTGGCAGGCGGAGCAGATGTAATTTTAATTCCAGAAATCCCTTACGACGTACGCAAAGTGGCAGATACCCTGCTGATGCGTTCCCGGGAAGGAAAACTTTTCAGCATTGTCCCTGTCGCCGAAGGAGCTTACTCGAAAGACGACTACGCAAAAATCCTGGAATTGACTCTGAAAAAAGATGCTGCCGAAACAAAAAAGAAAAAGGCAGAACTTAAAGAGAAACTCGATGCCCTATACCTTTCGTACCAGAACAAAATTTTTAATCTTGCTCATCAACTTGAGGAATTAACCGGCCTGGAAACCCGCGTAACCATCCTTGGCCATCTTCAACGCGGCGGGAAACCTTCCTGCTGCGACCGGGTTCTGGCTACGCGGCTGGGCTTTGAATGTGCCAAAGCAGTCCTGGAGCGTCGCTATGGCTTCATGGTTGCCGCAAAGGGCGACGGTGTCGAAGAAGTACCATTAGAAAAAGTTGCCGGAAAACGAAAAGTTGTTCCCTTAGACCATCCATGGATCCAGTGTGCCCGCAAACTCGGCGTCGGACTCGGAGACTGAGAGGCAATAATGGGACTTGAAATTGAACGAAAATTTTTAGTCAAAAATGATTTGTGGAAAGCGGACGCACAACGCGGCATTCCCATGTTGCAAGGCTATATTTCCGCCACTCCCGTCCATACTGTCCGATTGAGGATTGCCGGGGATACCGGCTATTTAACGTTAAAAGGCGGCCATCAGGGAATCAGCAGAAAAGAATTTGAATATCCTGTTCCTGTTTCAGATGCCCGGGAAATGTTTGACCTTTTCTGCCCGATCGAAACTCGGATTGTCAAAACACGCTATCCAGTTGAAGTTGCCGGACACCTCTGGACGGTTGACTGCTTTGAAGGCAGCAATGCCGGGTTAGTCATCGCAGAAATTGAATTGCAGAGAGAAGACGAACCCTTCGTCATGCCGGAATGGGCAGGCGTAGAAGTATCCGGAGATGGCAGATACACCAACGCCGCCCTTTCTTTCCGCCCATTCAAAGACTGGCCGGAAAATAAAATCAAGGAAAAATCAAATACATAAATTCCCCTGAATGGGAGTTGATGCCTTTGTCTTATCGACCGTGCACAGCCTTTCCGGTACAAGTGCCTGGGGGTTCTGCGTCTTCGATGCTGGGAGACTCAAAAAGCCCCTCGGCATGCCAGAACTTCCTGAACCGTCCGCAACATGATGTGGAGATCAAGCCATACTGACCAATTCATAATATAATACAAATCCAGCGATACCCGCACATCATACGGTAAAGAACTGCGGCCGGAAATCTGCCACAATCCGGTAATTCCCGGCCGAACCGATGCAAAAGTTTCATAGTCTTTTCCGTAATACTGTATTTCCGATTCAACAATTGGCCGGGGTCCGATAACGCTCATTTCCCCTTTAAAGACGTTCCACAACTGCGGCATTTCATCCAAGCTGGTTTTTCGAAGAATCCGCCCGATCCAGGTAATGCGCGGATCATTGCGTAATTTAAAAGACCGCGCCCACTCTTCGCGAAAAGTCGGATTATGTTGCAGTAATTCCTGCAATTCGGAATCAGCTTTATCACGCATTGTCCGGAACTTCCACATTTGAAATGGTTTTCCCCCACGTCCCAACCGTTCGGCACGGTAAAAAATCGGTCCGGGACCAGAGAATTTTACCAGAATTGCAATCACAGCAAAAAGAGGCAGCAGCAAAACAAGCAAAA
>CALGPR010000176.1 GCA_937960425.1 uncultured Lentisphaeria bacterium | reverse complement strand
TAAAGTTATGTCACGGATGCCGGTAAATTTTGCCGGGAACGTCGAAGGCAATACTGTTTTTGAAGGAGCTGCCGACGTGGTAATTTGCGACGGGTTTACCGGGAATGTTTTTTTGAAGTGTTGCGAAGGCATGGCAAAATCCGTTATGTACTGGATGAAAAACGTTTTATCTAAAAATCCGGTACGAATGACAGGCGCAATGCTTGCAAAAAATGCTTTGCGTGAATTGAAACATATGGGAGACGCCGAGGAACTCGGCGGCGCACCATTACTTGGCATCAATGGAATTTGTATCATTGGGCACGGCAGTTCTTCTCCCCGTGCAGTCCGCAATGCCATCCGCGTTGCCGGCGAAATGGGCAAATTCAAATTAAATGAAAAAATTACGCGCCGAATCCAGGAATCCGGTGCCGATACCCAGCAGCTGAAGGCCCATATTGCAGAGTTTCTGCATGAAGGCAAAAGCGAAATAATGATGAAGGAGTCGAAATGAGCATTAGAATTGCGGGAACCGGTTCTTACGTACCGGAACGCAGATTGACAAACTTTGACCTCGAGCGTATGGTTGAAACCAGTGATGAATGGATCCGTACGCGTACCGGGATTGAAGAACGCCGAATTGCCGCCCCGGAACAAGCGACTTCCGATCTTGCTTATGAAGCGGCAAAACGAGCTCTCGAAGCAGCAGGGATCACCCCTCAAGATTTATCGATTATAGCAGTGGGTACGGTTACACCGGATCATGTTTTTCCGAGTACAGCCTGTATTCTTCAACATAAACTTGGTGCAGCCAATGCAATGTGCTTTGATTTGGAAGCTGCTTGTACCGGGTTGTTGTATTCGATGGATGTGGTTCATGGGTTGATGAAACTGAGCTCCAAACATCGCTACGGATTGGTTATTGGTGCAGAAAAGTTATCTTCCATCATGGACTGGGAAGACCGTAATACCTGTGTACTTTTTGGCGATGGAGCCTCAGCGCTTGTTCTGGAACAAGTTTCGGAAGGAGAAGACAGCATTGTGGCAAGCAGCCTTGGTGCGGATGGTGCTTATACGGATATCCTGCAAATACCGGCGGGAGGAAGTCGCATCCCAGCTTCGGCGGAAACGGTAACAGCTAAAGCTCATTGCATTCATATGGTGGGTAAAGATGTTTTCAAATTAGCAGTAAATGCCATGGTAGGAGCATGTCGGGAAGTTTTGGAAGAAAGTGGTGTTTCCGTTAGTGAATTGAAGTGGTTAATTCCTCATCAAGCGAACTACCGAATTATCAAAGCTGTCGGACAGCGACTTGAAATTGAAGAAGAGAGGGTGTATGTTAATGTTAACCGTTTCGGGAATACATCGGCAGCAACAATTGGAATCTGCCTGGACGAAATGGTTCGAGCTGGCCAGTTGCAACGTGGTGATCTGGCATTGTTGACTGCTTTTGGCGGCGGCTTGACGTGGGGAGCTATCCTCCTTCGGTGGTAAAAGAAATTATTGGCGGGACCAGAGGGTCGCAGGTTCGAATCCTGTTGCCCCGACCATTTTATCAATTTAAAACTCCGGGATATATCCGCCCCGGAGTTTTTTTTCACTTTCAGAGACTACGCTCCCGTTATAGACAAATCCTATTGGATATTTTCTTCAGTGAAAAATAGATTTTCTAAAGAATCCCGCAACGACTGAAATATAAAAAATTATCTTATTATCAGAAAAAATAGCCAAACTGAATCGCTTTCCCTCAATGGTCTGAGAGAAATAAATGACCAGAAAAAAGACTTTATCATGGTAGAATTTGCAAAAGATAGCATTAAAGAGTAAGAGATTTTGTAAAATCCTATCTCACCAAGGAGCAAATTTAACTTGAACAAATTTGCCGGGAATTTGATATCGACAAAACTCAATTGATCCAGCAAGTTTTATCCCCCCGTCACAATGAATTTTCACATTAACCAACTTGCCAATAATGACAAAACAATCATTGAAAATCTTACAGCAAAAAGCAAGTATCACAGTCAGTTCAGAACAGGAATTTCCAATGGAATGCTGGGGGGAGGCTGCCGCCTGCTATGGAAACAGCAGATGTTTTTCAACGCTTATCCGGCAATCGACATGGATCGCCCAAAATATGGAGAATTAAATATTTTCAATTATCTGAATGAAGCCTCTCCAAGATTTGGAGGCTGCTTTTTTTAGTTAAAAAACCGTATAGTGGAATGTTGCACATTTTCGTATGAAGACAGCTCAGTGCACCCGGAAACGCTATGGACAAATAATACATTTGAAGGAATTTTAGCGGACTTACTGAAAGATGTCGACACTTATTCCAGATTACTGAATCAGGTTGTTTCTTCTAAACAGGAGGCCGTGGCAATCTTGCTGCACCATTCGGATCCACTGAAAATTCTTGGCCGCAATCTTGACTTCTGTATAGAAATACAGTTCATCATAACATTTCAGTGTCGGAAAATGTTAAAAGTTTATTTATTGACGAATCCTACAATGAGATAGAATTTGAAGAGAACAATCACGAAAATTATGCAGGAAATTCGGCATTCAGCTGAATTGGATTCCCAGACGGAAACTGCAAGTGAGAGAAATCGAAACTCACTTTTGCAGAGCAAAACTTCCAACTTTAGCCCAAAGGATCGATACTATTTTGGGGGAACATGCAGAAATAATCAATGCAAATCTTATTGGACAAGCCTCTCGAGTAGTGTATTCTCCCCCTAATATTGCCGCAAGATTTGGGATAAAGTTGAAATATTTCAGATTTTCAAACCTCTTTGGCATACTGTTGCCTATTTCAGGTAAAATTTCTTCTTGTCACAGCCATCGCCTGTGGTTAAGAAGATTTTTCCAGAAATGCTGAAGCAGAATATCTTGCAATCAATGTGATAACCACTATAGTATGAAAAACTTTTTCACTTTCTTCTGAAACGTGAACATAGAGCCTATCGGTCAAAAAAACATTCGTAAATGCCCTCTCCTAAAAAAGAAAGTAAAAAAATGAAACCCAACGTACTGATTCTCCTGTTGATATTTGCTATCATTGGTACTGCGAAAGCGTTACCCCCCATAAAATATACTTCACGTCCGAAAAAGAGCGTTGCAGTCACAACAGTAGATTCGCCACCGCAAATTGACGGTATTCTGGAAGAAGAAATCTGGAGCCAAGCTCAATCATTTGATGACTTCTACCGATACAAAAGCACTGAACCATCTCAAGGAAAAACACAAATTTCTGCACTGCAACATGGTGAAAGCTTATATCTTGGCATACGCTGCACTGAGCCTGCCGAAGTTATCTCCGGACCGGCAGTTGAAGGCCTTTCGGTTTGGGATGGTGACCTTGTAGAAATATTTTTCGGGGCACTTGAACCGGAATCCTGGTGTATGCAGTTCAGTGTCAATGCTGCGGGAGGGCGTTTTTCTGATTCCGGGAATTATCACTCCTGGGAAGCAAAGACTTCAATTACCCCGGAAGGATGGAACGCAGAAGTCCGGATTCCACTTACGATGTTAACCATCGCAGATGGCGGTGTCGGCTTCAATCTCTGCCGGCAACGATTGCAGGTTGGGGAATATAGCACCTGGGCACCAGTTCGCTATTCTTTCCATGAACCAGAAAGTTTTGGCGAACTCCTGCTGGTTGATTATGCAACTGCGGCATTGATCCGTTTCGGAAAAAGGCTTGAAATGCCAATAGACCGTGCTGAATATGAAACTTTCGCTGATGAAAATTCACTTGGAGCGACACAAGTTATCCATGGGCCATACCTGTCGAACCCGACAGAAACGACAATGACTGTCAGTTGGGAAACAGCAGGAAAGAGTGCTGCATTTGTTGAATATCGAGAAGTGGACACTGAAGAGTGGCAAACGGTTCCAGTGGCGTTGCAAAATGCTGTCATTGCTTCTGACCGGAAGTTTCATTCCGTCGATCTGACTGACTTAGCCCCGGGAACCCGATATGAATATCGTCTATCTCATCAAGCTCCATCCGCAATAAACCGGGAAACAATTCCTGGAGGAACATTTACTACACTATCTCCGGAACGTAATCATTACTATTTTCTCCTCTTCTCCGACATTCATGGTGATGCAAAAATGCTGAAGCAACTTTACCAGAATGCCAAAGCGGAAGATGCGGATTTCTATGTCAATCTGGGTGATATGCTTTCATCGCTAAATGGACCAAGCACTTTTTTCAATGGCTTTTTAGATATGGAAACAGAGCTTTTCGCCAGTGAAAAGCCCTTGGTGCTGGTACGCGGCAATCACGAATTAAGAGGATTTTTTGCAGATGGCTATTTCGATTATATGCGCCATCCTACCCAAAAGACCTATTACGCCTTTTCCCACGGCCCGGTATTTTATATCATTTTAGATGGTGCAACGGATGGGACAGGCATGGACGGCTTAATTGACACGCGGGATTTCTTTGCGGAGCAACGGGCATGGTTAAACGAAGTAGCAACGTCAGAGGCCTTTCGATCGTCAAAATTCCGGATTGTTTTGGCACATTTTCCGATCTGGAATGAAAACGCCAACGAAACAAAGATTATGCTTTCACTAACAGATGGAATCCTGGATGGTAATACCTCGGAAACTCGTATTCATTTATATCTTGGTGGACATTTGCATCGTTTTTTCCGGATTCTTCCCGGAGGAAAACAAAAGTCTCTGGACGCCGATTTTTCCGAAAGTACGATTCCGAAAGTTCCTTATACGGTAATTGCCAATGATGGGCCTGGGGATAATGAGATAGACGGCAGTGTCATCTCTGTTGAGGTAACGTCGGAAAACCTGACGGTAAAAACATTAGATAAAATGGGTAAAGTCCTTGATGCAGTAAAAATTGATCAGGACGGTAATACGGAAATTCTCTAAACCCCAAGTCCCTCCAGCGCTGTTTCATGTTCTGCAAGCGTTTATGCAGTCAAGAAAAGC
>CALGPR010000175.1 GCA_937960425.1 uncultured Lentisphaeria bacterium | reverse complement strand
GTACAGGGGGTGATTGCCGGGGGCAGGGAGGCGGTCTTTCAATCGCGAGAAGGTGCTGAAGATGATGACACGCAACCAGCAGTGGATTTGCAGGCTCGCCATTTTTCCGGGAATGACATTTTGGTCGGGCTCAGTGCTTCCGGGAGAACCCCTTATGTAAAAGGTGCTTTGGAATACGCCCGCAGTTGTGGAGCTCCTACGGTAGTGGTCATTTGCAACAGTTCGGGTATTCTCACTTCGTATGCGGACATCGCTATCTGTATGGATACCGGTCCGGAAGTCATTGCCGGTTCAACGCGAATGAAGGCGGGAACTGCACAGAAAATGGTGCTCAACATGTTGAGTACCGGGGCAATGGTGAAAACCGGTCGCGTGATCGGAAATAAAATGGCTTGTATGCGTGTCAGTTGCGGCAAACTCCGCGACCGCGCTGTTCGCATGGTTTGTGAGCTTGCCGGATGTGACACAGCAAAAGCGTTCCAGGCACTGGAATCACATGCCTGGAACGTTGCTGAAAGTGTTCAATCGTTGTCAGATGGAGTGTCATCTGCGTCAAATGCCGCAACTACATTTCCATCGGCGTAGAAGTAGAGCTTGCCATCGGCAATTTTATATCCATCAACAGTTTTCAAGACATTAAAATAAGCGGACTCGAGCGGCAGAGCAGGGCCTGCCATTCGCGTAGAGGCAATTTCCCCAAAAGAAATTTTTCCAGCTTCCGAATTGATGGTTGCTGTAGTATTATAGCGGTTGACTCCACCAAAACCGAAGGCTTTCCCGTCCTGTAGAGAAATGGTAATATCCTGTTCTGGTTTCGGCGTTTCGGCGGGAATCCCCTGAATGGATTCAGTTTCCAGTTCCCAGGTGGTGTTTTCCAACGAAAGCGGCCTGTCAAGGCAGCAGCAGCCTGTCGCGCTCACGACAAAGGCGACGCCGGCGGCGTAAAGGGTGAAACGTTTCATGTTTTTACTTCTTTTCAAGTTTTTATTCGTCAACAAATACTGCCCTTGCATTCCTTCAGATCTGCAAGCAACTCAACGGATTGTTTCGTTGGTCATGGTCTGATAGCGTTTCTCAGAGATCTCTGACACCGTTGGCATTCCCCGGAATGCCCGGTCGAAATCTTCAAGCAGAAACGGTACATAACGATCCCGCCCGGTATATCCGGCGTTGTGCGGTGTCAAAATGACATTTTCCATTTTGCGCAACGGCGAATCTTCTGCCAGCGGTTCGTCATGAAAAACATCGAGGATTGCCGTGAAACGGTTTTCCGCGAGTGCTTCCAGCAATGATGCTTCGTGAATCAACTTGGCTCTGCCGCAATTGATCAGCGTCGCTCCATTTCTGATCGATGCAAGCTCTTTTTTACCGACACGATAAAGGTTCTCTTTGTTCGCTCCGACCAGGCAGTGAATGATATCAGATTGCGAAAAAACTTCCTCAAACGTTGCTTTTTCCGCCCCGAGTGCAGCAAGTTCTTCCGAAGTACTGTGAGTTGATGCAACCAGTATCCGGTTGAAACGGAGTACCTGAAACATCCGCAACAAATGGCGCGTGACATCCCCCATGCCCCAGATGCCAACTGTTAATTTCGTTAAATCACGAAGTTGCTCCATGCCGCCCCATTCCATGTGAGTAGCATTTTTCCATTGTGCGTATTTCCAGAAATCGCGTGCTGCCAGCATGGTTGCCAGAAGTGACCATTCGGCTACAGCTTCCGCCATAACGTAATTTGCGGTGAATACACGTACCGGGAACTGGTAGGTAGAGTTATCAACAACCGCAGCAACCGAACCGGCGGAATGGCCGATGACTTTGACGTTGGGGGCATGACACAGTAATTCTGCGTTGCATACCGGGCTGTTCCAACTGGTAATTAATCCGTCGTAATCGGCAAGAATTGGAATGAAATCAAAGTCTGGAATGTCGCCGTTTCGTGCGGGCATGTCAACTTCAAATCCCAATTCTTCCGCCTTGGCTTCGGCCCGCGGTCCCCAGAAAAGGTCAATAATGCCTTTGCCGCGCGTCATGAAAAGAAGTTTTTTCCGCTGTTTCATCTGGTATCCTTTATTGGAAAGTTAAACGGTTAACAAACTGATTATACAATACCGGTTATTGCGGAACAATGAATTATTATTTTAGATAAAATGGAAAAAGAAAGGAGAAAAGGTTGCAAATTATTCTCTGCATGGGTATGCTACTCGAAGAACCACAAAATCTGTGCAACTGAAGGAATCGAAGAAAATGGATAAAATCAAATATTTTGTTCTTGATACCAACGTCCTGCTTCACGACGCCAACAGCCTGACCGCATTTGGAGACAATATGATTGTGATTCCCATGGCGGTTGTGGAAGAACTCGACAAATTCAAACGCAACATGGACATGCTTGGCCGTAATGCTCGGCAGGCAATTCGGGTATTGGATCGTTTGAGAGAAGCTGGGAAGCTGAGTGAGGGGGTTGCATTTTCCAAGATTGGCCTTCAGTCAAGCGGAATGTTGTCAGTGCGTTATGAGGGGGCGAATGACGACCCGCGGCTCCGGCTGCTTTTTGCCTCTTCGGATGGCCATGATCAGGCGGATAACAGTATTATTTCTGTTGCATTGCAATTAAAAAACGAAAATCACCGGACAATTTTCATCAGTAAAGATGTGAATTTGCGGCTGAAAGCCGATGCACTCGGCTTGGATGTCATGGATTTTGAACGTGAAAAAATCCGTCCCGATCATTTATATAGCGGATATGAAACGGTAAAGGTTACGGAAAAGCAATTTTCAGACTTGATTCATGAGCGGGTATTTCCTTGGGATTTTTCAGAAGAAGTGATGCCCAATGAGTTTTTTGTTTTTGTATCCCCCAGCGAAAAGAATGCTGTCGGCAGGAGAATTGACGCGAAGCGTATTGCGTTGCTGAACTCCGGAGTTTCGATTTGGAATGTGATGCCGCGAAATCGAGAACAATCCATGGCAATCAATTTGCTGATGGATCCGGAGGTTAAACTGGTAACATTGCTTGGTGGCGCCGGAACCGGCAAAACATTGCTGGCTCTTGCCGCAGCTTTGGAGTTGACTCAGAAAAAGCATCTTTATGAACAAATTGCCGTTTCACGTCCTATTATTCCATTAGGGAATGATATTGGGTTTGTGCCGGGCGGGAAAGATGATAAATTGCGCAACTGGATGCAGCCGATTTTTGACAATCTTGACTATCTTTTTGGAATTGAGTCACCAGCAAATGGAAAAAAGTCTCCCTCTGTCAGTCAGAAAACTTCGGCAATGCTGCAAAGTGGCAAATTGACCCTTGAAGCATTAACCTATATCCGCGGTCGCAGTATGCCTAATGTGTTTCTGATCGTTGATGAAGCGCAAAATCTTACCCCTCATGAAGTGAAAACGATTGTCAGTCGAGCTGGTGAAAACACAAAAATTGTTCTTACCGGGGATCCGTGCCAGATTGACAACCCGTATCTTGATGCTGCAGGTAACGGGTTAAGTTATGTTGTTGAGCGTTTTAAAAACCAGCCGATCTTCGGACATGTTTTGTTGAAGAAGAGTGAGCGAAGTGTCCTTGTCGGTCTTGCTGCAAAATTAT
>CALGPR010000174.1 GCA_937960425.1 uncultured Lentisphaeria bacterium | reverse complement strand
GCAGCGTGATTGTCGGTGAACTCGACGCTCCGGTTATTGTCGGCGAAGAGGAGGAAAACAGCGAAACGGAAGAAAACGCAGTGACCGATGAAGATGGAATCGCTTTGACGGCTTCAGAAAAACGACTTTACGTTTCTCCGATCGATGTTGTTCATTTCCATGAAGCCACTTACTGTGAGTCGCTGCTGCGGGAACTGGCGGCATTCGATATTGCGCCACAGCAGATTTACAACGGAGATGATACTCTGATGATCTTTACTGACGGCGACGGAAAAGAACGTGAAATTCAATCGCTTTGCGAGCTGTTCGATCGGGTTCGCGACAATGGCCAGCGTGATATTAAGCTTCAGCGATACAAGGGGTTGGGAGAAATGAATCCCGACCAATTGTGGGAAACAACAATGAATCCGGCAACCCGGAAAATGATCAAAGTAACGTTGGAAGACGCTGTTGCTGCCGAACGAATGTTCAGTTTGCTAATGGGCGATGTGGTCGAACCCCGCCGCGAATATATCGAAAAATACGCCAGCGGCGTCAAGGACTTGGATATTTAACGAACAACAGGGGGAATTTTCCCCAAACAGGCAGAAGATTATGGCAGACAAAGACAAAGACCGCGCAAACAGCAACGATCGTGAACGCAATTTGAATGTTACGCTGGCGCAGATAGAAAAAGAATTTGGGAAAGGCAGCATTATGCGCCTTGGCGATACTGCTGCCCGTTACAGCGACGTGCCGACGATCAGTACCGGCGCACTTGCATTGGATATTGCCCTGGGAATCGGAGGCGTTCCCCGGGGACGGATCATTGAAATTTTCGGACCGGAATCCTCTGGGAAAACGACGTTGTGCATGCACATCATGGCCAATGCCCAGCGCGCCGGCGGAACCTGTGCAATCATTGATGCCGAGCATGCGGTCGACCCGGTGTATGCAAAAAAAATTGGTGTAGATGTCGATTCCCTGCTGATTTCCCAGCCGGATTGTGGAGAAGATGCTTTGAATATTGCCGATGCATTGATTCGAAGCAATGCCTTGGACGTTCTGGTTGTGGACTCTGTTGCAGCTCTTGTTCCGAAAGCGGAAATTGAAGGGCAGATGGGCGATTCCCATATGGGGTTGCAGGCACGGCTGATGTCCCAGGCTCTGCGGAAACTTACCGGGGCAGCGGCCAAAAGCCGTACATGCGTGATTTTTACCAATCAGATTCGTGAAAAAATCGGTGTAATGTTCGGGAACCCGGAAACGACAACGGGAGGCAATGCGCTCAAATTTTACGCATCTGTCCGAATGGATATCCGTAAAGCCACTCCGTTGAAAGATGCAGCCGGCAATATGATTGGGAACCGCACTCGCGTCAAGGTAATCAAAAACAAGATGGCTCCGCCTTTCCGAGTTGCAGAATTTGATATCAATTTTTCTGAAGGAATCAGTCGCTCCGGCTCAATTCTGGATGTGGCAAATGACTTGAATATTGTTGAAAAGCGTGGTTCCTGGTTCAGTTTTGAAGGCGAGCAGATCGGACAGGGCCGTGAGCAAACCAAGGCCTTTCTGGAAAAAAATCCGGAAATGCAGGAGCGTATCCTCGCAAAAATCCGTGAGGCATTAAAGGCAGAAAAAGACAAAGTTACCGGGATCGAGACCCCGGTTGGCGCGGCTTCTGTCGAGGCCGAAACAAATGCGGAACGTACCGCCACGGAGATTCAGGAATAATTACGGGATCAAAACTCCACCCAAGAAAGTGCCTGTATTCAGAGCATCGGGCTTGGAGGAGGTCGGACTGTTATGAAGATCAGGCGAACATTGGGTGTGTTGCTGCCGGCACTGTTGTTTTTTTTGTGCGGGCCTCAGACTGCATGGGCAGATTCATCTGCGGCAGAACTGCTGGCACGCGGTGATGCTGCCTTTGCCGGAGGCGATTTTGCTTCGGCGCTGACCTTCTACCGGGAATATCTTGCGTCACCGCTTGAAGATTCCAGCTTGCGCGAGGAGGCACTCGGGCGTATTGTTACCACTGAAATCCGGATGCAGGATTGCAGCGCTGCAGAAAAAAACCTTACGGAGCTTGAAGCACTGCAGCCCGATTCGCTTGACGTGGCTCTTTTGCGTTCAGAGCTATTGACTCTCTGTGGAAAACCAGCGGAAAGCGTGGCATTGCTTCAAAAAAAACTTGCGGCGGCAGCGCCGGAAGATACCACTATCCGTCTACGAATTCTGCCTGCCCTTGCCGCTGCTCAGATTGAGGCTAATCAACCGGCAGATGCCATTGCTACAGCGTCAACATATGCTGCTCTTGCCTCGGATCATGGCGATAATGCTTATGAAGGGCGACGCTATGAATTGTACATTCTTCTTGCTGCAGGAGATCTGGTGAATGCCCGTGCAAAACTGGATGCACTCAAACAAGATTTTGGTTCTGATGACGTAGAGGAAATGCAGCTTCTTACCATGGTTCAGATGGTGCATGAAAAAAAATTTAAAGAGCTGCTTCCACTGTTGCAGTCTTTTATTCCATCGACCCGTCCAAATCCTCTTTTTGCTCGGATTAATGCTGATGCCGCCCGTCATTTTATGGCAAATGACGACCCCGGATCAGCATTGGATTGCTGGAAACGCTCGGCAACCTTTGCAGTAGGAACCGATTTGCTCCAGGAAGCGCTCGGAGGGATCATCGACGGTGCCGTGGCATCTTCAGATACTGATGCCGCTTTGGCGGCGATCAGCCGGTATCGTCAGTTGTTTCCTGCTGCAAATCGCACGAAAACGCTGGACCTGGATCGGGCCCGGGTGCTGATTGCTGCGAAACGAGTTCCTGAAGGAATTGCTGTATACAGAGAAATTTTTGATAACGAGAACTTGGCAAAACCCATCCGTGCAGTAGCTGCATCAGAAGCCGGACATGCGGCGGCGACATCTCAACTGCCCGAAGCAGAAGGTTGTCTGAGACTGGCAGCAACACTTTCTGATGAAAAAAACGCTCCCCGGCGATGGATGGAATTGGGAGAGTTTCTGTTATCGCAGAAACGTTTTGGCGACGCGCTTGAGCCGTTCCGCAAAGCGGCCGCCGGCAATGTTGAACACGCCCCGCTGCGTATTGTCGAATGCCTGGAGTCCAGCGGCGATTATGAAGGTGCGCTGAAAGCCGCGAATGAACTTGCTGCGTCAACGTCTGCCGATGCAGTTCATGCTGCATTTCTTGCCGCGAATCTTGAACGCCGCTGTGGCCGCACTGATAAAGCCGTTGACCGATATAAGGAATTTCTGGAAAAGTTTCCGCAAGCGCCAGATGCACAGTTGGCACTATTTGCCCTTGGCGAAAGTACATGGAGTCTCCGTCGCTATAATGACGCGCTGACGACTTTTAGGGAATACCAGCAAAAATATCCGAATGCACCCAATGCGGCACGAGCTTTGTCCCGGGGAGTTCATTCCGCTCTTTTTACAGACAACTATGAAGAAATGAAGCGGCTGACCGATATTTTAAAAGAAAAGTATCCTGCTTCTGCGGAAACTCCGCGGGCGGAATTCTGGTACATTGATTATTTGCGTAACAGCGGCAAAGGGCAGGAGGCCGCCGCGTATCTCGAAGAGATGTTTTCCCGTTATGAAAAGACTACAGATCCGGAATTGATTCCGCAGATACTGATTGACCAAGCCCGCATTGCTTTGGAAAATAATGCCAATGGCCGCGCGGCAATGTTGTTGGAAAAAATTATCGCTGAGTATCCGAAGTCGAAGCTTTACGCAGATGCCTGTCTGCTTGCCGGCAATGCTGCTGTCGCAGATGGTGAACATGATAAAGCATTGTCTTTTTACGACAAGGCGCGAACCGCTTTCGCGGAAGCAAAGGCGACAGGGCGTGAAATTGTTGCTGTCGGTCGCTATAGTGACTGCGCTGCGCAGATTTATGCGCAACGCAAAGACGAAGAAATTCTTGCTGCGGCACTTGCCGGTTTTGGCAACATTCTTCAACGTCCGGATCTGGACGACTTCATCCGGGAAGAAATGCTTTTCAAGCGAGGGCATTTACTGGAAATGGCGAATCGGGACAGTGAAGCGCTGGCCGATTATCAAAATTTGCTCTATTCCGTGGAAGGGGCGAAACGCAGCAAGCGGGCAGCGGCAACACCATGGGCAAGCAAGGCGGCTTATGCTGCGTTGCGGATTAATTTGCGACGAGGAACCGCAGAAGATGCCAAACAGGCATTGCGGATTCTTGAGATTTTTCGTACACTTCCCGGTGTTCCCGAAGAGGAATGGCGGGCACTTGAAGCCGAAATTAATCAAAAATTTCAACTGTAACGACAGGGAGGCAATAGTACAATGTTGTTTATTCAGCTGATGCGTGACGGTGGGCCTGTCATGTGGGTAATTTTGCTTTGCAGTTTTATTGCGTTGTTTATTTTTCTGGAAAAATGGCTGCAGTTTCATCGAGAACAAATCAATGCAAACGAGCTTCTGAAAGGGTTGACAAACGTTCTGAAACGGGATGGTTACATTGAAGCAATAACGCTTTGCGACAACACTCCCGGCCCGGTAGCGCGGGTGCTTGTGGCAATTATTCTTTCCTGCCAGCGCGGAGATGAAGATTTGCGTCAGGCGGTTGAAGATGCAAATCTTGAAGAAATTCCGAAACTCGAACGGCATATGAACATTCTCGGTACGATTGGATACATTGCGCCACTTCTGGGATTGCTCGGCACGGTTGTCGGTATGATGCATGCCTTTCAGGAAATCGGGGAAACCCAGGGAATTTATCTGAATGCGGCCAAATTATCAACGGCAATTAATATGGCGTTAATTACGACTGCAGCCGGTTTAGCGGTTGCCATTCCTTGTTATGTAGCGTATAATTACCTGGTGAACCGCATAGAGTCAGTGATGTTGGATATGGATAAGGCGGCTGCGGCAATGTTGACTTTTTTGAGTAACCATCGGGCGGGAACAGAAGTTCCGGAAATGATTGCGACGGCCAGTGAAGACGAATCTCATTCCGGGGATCGAAAATGATGAATGGACGCATTCCTGTTTTTCGTACTCGCACCCGGGGGCGTTGCCGTGCTTTTTCCGGCTGGCCGAATGTTACCGCATGGATTGATGTTCTTTTTCTGTTGCTGATTTTCTTCATGCTTTCGACATCATTTGTGCAGGTGACGGGGATTCCAGTTGATTTGCCGGAGCTGGACGGGAGTGCAACGTACGGATTGGAAAAGTTTATTCTTTCGGTGGCAATGTCAGAGGATGGGCCGAAACTATACTTCAACGAGCAGGAAGTATCGTTGGAGTCATTGCCGGAAAAACTTGGCGAAATCCGGGGTAAGACAGAACTGAACACGATTATTTTACGGGCTGATCAGCGTGTTCCTCATGGTGTAGTTGCTGAAATTTTTTCGATGGCCGGTCGTGCCGGTTTGGAGGTTCTGGTCGCTGGCAGACAACAGGATAAAAGAACCATAACAAACTTTGAACCGGAAAATGGCAGAGAATAATATTCCATTTTTGAATAGACAGAAAACAGTGTCTTCCCAAGGACATCGGCGAATCGTGCTGGAGGCATTGGCGATAGCCGTTCTTGTCCATGTGTTGCTGGTCGTACTTTTCCGGTATACTCCACCGCGGAGTACGGCTCCGATAACAGCACATCATTCGATTCGTCTGGTGGAGGATGCAGAAGACGCCGTTCTGGATCGCATGGATCCCTACAAAGGAGCCGTTCCTTCTCCCGAATGGTCTTTTCAGGCGATTGAATTATTTCCTCAAGTTCGTAATGCGCCGGCGATAGCAACAGTTCGTGGAAATTACCCGGCTCCGATGGAAATTCGGTTGCCACGTTACGTTCGCTTTGCCGGAACGGAAGAATCTCTTACTCGATATGGCATGTGGCAGTATACATTTCCTGCTGCGTCAGCTGTTGCTCCACAACAATATCCGGTTGCCGAGACTCCGGACGGAAAACAATTTATTCTCAACTATGATTTGCCTGGAACAACAGAAGTAAAAAGTTCAACATTGATTGTCCTGTACAATGGCGACCCAGTTCGCAGTTCTTTGGAACAGAGTTGCGGCAATCGTACGTTGGATTTTGCTGCGCTGAAATGGGCGCTGCAACAACCCCTTTCAGGCGACAGTGCGGAATATCGCATTATCTGGAATCAGGAGGTGGCAGAATGATCGGGCTGGATATGTCAGGAGGAATCGTTCTTTATCTGGTGTTATGGCTGGTGACGATTGCTTTTTTGTGGATTCGGGAATTGTTGCGAGCGCGCCGGGCAGAACAGATGGCAATCCGCGGCAGACTGTTTACCTGCGATAAATGCCGCAATGTCTTCTTGTATGAGGATACATCGAATATTACCCGTTGTCCGCGTTGCAACAGTATGTGTATTTTACGCAAAAAGCGAGGACTGTAACAACCATTGGAAAAGGAATTTTAATTATGAGCACGCGTCCGGATTGGGATGAATATTTCATGCAGATTGCCGAAGTTGCTGCGTTGCGCAGCAACTGCTGCCGCCGTCATGTTGCCGCAGTGATTGTCAAGGATCGTCGAATTATTTCCACCGGGTACAATGGTACGCCGCGTGGAATCCGAAACTGTGATGAAGGCGGGTGTCCGCGTTGTAATTCTTCTACCCCGTCCGGTCATAATCTCAGCGAATGCCTGTGCAGCCATGCTGAAGAAAATTCCATTGTACAGGCGGCATACCACGGAATCGCGGTAAAAGGGGCAACAATCTACACAACGTTCAGTCCATGCTTGCAATGTGCCAAAATGATTGTGAACAGCGGGATTGTTGAAGTGGTATACCAGGATCGCTACTCGATAGATGACGTGTCGATGCGTTTGCTCAAGGAAGCTGGGGTGACAATCCGCAGCTTGAAAAAAGAATCAGCATCCGGAGCGAAACTCATCCCGGCAGGAAAATCAATCCATTCCCATGACCACCGTAACGACACTGCTTCAGAGACAAAGAAGGGGTTGGTGCCCCCGCTGCGGAAAATTATGACCCTTGATGAAGCAATCCGTTTTCGGGGAGAACTTCGCCGCAATGGCAAACGCCTGGTTGCGACCAATGGATGTTTCGATTTGCTGCACCGGGGACATGCCGAATATCTTTTTGAAAGCCGGATGTTGGGCGATGCGTTACTTTTGCTGGTGAACTCAGACAATTCAGTTCGTTCGCTGAAAGGGCCGTCGCGTCCGGTAGTAGCCGAAAATGATCGGGCATTTCTTCTCAGCAGCTTGGAAGCAGTGGATATGGTGGTAATCTTTGATGGCCAGCGTTGTGATCACGAATTGCGGCTGCTGGCGCCGGATATTTATGTGAAAGGCGGAGACTATACGGTAGACACTCTGGATCCGGCGGAATTGGCTGCGCTTCGAGCGAACGATACAGAAATTGTCTTCAAGCCTTTCATCAACGGGTTTTCGACGACGGAATTGATTCGGAGAATCAATGCTGCGGGGAAGTAATCTCAGTTAAAAAGCATCATGAAGAAAACTTTCGCCCGAAAGGATATGACAGAAAACCCTGTTACAATCAGCTGGACAAGGAGATACAATGAGGGGATTTATTGGCTTTTTTGCATTTCTGTTTTTGCCGGAGGTACTTTTTGCTGCGGATCCTGCCTGGCAGGGCAATACGATGAAAAGCTTTCATCTATGGCAAAATCATCATGCGGAAGATATACTGTCTTATAGTGTGGATTATTCCATCAACGGTCCCGGCGCAATACGACTGCAAAGTTCGCCATCTGCCGGGAGTCCTGCCCCCCGGCAGTCAGAAATTTCCCTGCAACTTGGAGGCGTTGACTGGAGTCCATACGATCGGCTGGTAATTTACACGGTTAACCAGAGCCAGGATGTTTCCTTTGCCGGGAAAGTAAGTCTTAGTGACGAAAAAAAAGAGAATTTTACTGCTTGGTTATATTGCGTGGGAGGAAATCTTATTACCAATGTTCTTTCATTGGATGAAGCGAGAAAAAAAATTGATTTGGCCAATGTAGAGCAATTGTTTTTCTCCGCTCCCGTTCCGAAAGATGGTATGGATGTCACACTCAGCGGATTTCTGCTGCTGAAGCCCGGCGAAGTGCTGCCGGAATTGTCGGCAAAGTCTATCCGGCAACTTCAGGGATTATCTCAAGCGAGATTGGAGCGGGCAGAAAAAACATTAACCGAAGCGGAAGCGGCAATTGCCAGCGTGCCAAATGTTGCTTTTCAAGAAAAACTGAGAGCCGAAAAAGAGGTACTTGCAAACGAGTTAGCGGCAGGGAAAAATGCTTTTGGGCAGGGGGCGATGTCTCTTCCTGCATATCAGCTATTGGCGCAACGTTGTTATAATTTGCCGGCGCGAATTGAACGGCTTCGCGATAACAGTTACTTCGCAGCAGCAAGTCTTTTTTATGCTGCGTCTGCGCCAGCTGCCGTCGGACATACTGGAGCGACAGACCAGTTGGCGCCGCACGCAATGGCTTATACGCTTTCTGCATCTCCGGAAATCAATGTTTCTGCAGCCCGTAACGAAACGGAAGCATTTCAAATGGCAGTTCTGCCACTCGGAAGAGATCTTGATGATGTACACGTTGTGGTTGGGGCTCTTGAAAGTACAACAGGAGAGACATTTCCGGCAGAAGCAGTAACAGTTTCCGTTGTTGGCGCCGTAGAAATGAAGAATCGGACATATTTTGAAACAGATTATGTTGGATTCTACGCAGATCCGATCCTTGATTTCATGGAATCCTGTGCCGTTCCGGATCGGCGGCTTCAAAGTTTTCTGGTGCGGGTACGCGTGCCGGAAGAACAAGAGCCGGGCGAATACTGCGGAACACTATGGGTTAATGCTGGTGGCCACACACTGCGGGAATTTTCATTGCGGCTAACCGTCTGGCCGTTTTCAATCCCGGACAAAGCACCACTGCCGATTGCTTTCTTTTTGGAAAAAGACGAACAGTCTGTTCCGTATTGGGAAGGAAAAAAAGAGGAATATGCTGATTTCCTGGCGTCGTATTATCTGGATTTTAATCCTGTTTTTTCTACAGAAATATTGGATTTTCCACAATTGGAGGAGCAGAAAGAGCGGGGCGGTCTGACCGCATTTTGCTTGTATACGGTAAAGATAGAAGAGTCTTCATCAGAAGGGTTTGAACAGGAAATTGAAAATATTCGTCCGATTTATGAAGATGCGAAAGCCCATGATTTGCTGGAATACGCA
>CALGPR010000173.1 GCA_937960425.1 uncultured Lentisphaeria bacterium | reverse complement strand
AAAGAATCCCGCTTGGAAATGTTGCGCCGCGGCGAAGACTTGACACTGGAAACTTCTTCTGAAGACCTGGCGGCGGCGACCCACTTACGTTACAGCTCCAATCCTGATGATTTGCGCGACCGGGATATTTTTATTGTAACAGTACCTACCCCTGTGGACAAATATAACAACCCGGACTTGACTCCTCTATACCTTGCCAGTAAAACCGTTGGAAAGGTGATGAAAAAAGGAGCAATTGTCATTTACGAAAGTACCGTCTATCCCGGTTGTACCGAAGAAGAATGCGTACCGGTTCTGGAACGGGAAAGTAAATTGTTGTTTAATCGTGATTTTTTCGCAGGTTATAGTCCTGAACGGATTAATCCTGGCGATAAGGAACATAAATTAACGAAGATCAAAAAAATCACTTCCGGATCGACACCCGAAGTCGCCGAAGTTGTCGATCAGCTCTACAACAGTATCTTGACAGCAGGTACGTTCAGAGCCTCGTCGATCAAGGTTGCAGAAGCCGCCAAGGTGATCGAAAATTCTCAGCGGGATTTGAACATCGCGTTTGTCAATGAGTTGTCGAAAATTTTCCGGTTGATCGGCATAGACACTATGGAGGTGCTGGCTGCGGCAGGAACCAAATGGAACTTTCTCAAGTTTCAGCCGGGACTGGTCGGAGGTCATTGCATCGGAGTCGATCCTTATTATCTCACCCACAAGGCGCAAGCCCTCGGGTATCATCCTGAAGTGATTCTTGCTGGCAGGCGGATTAATGATGGAATGGGGCGGTATGTCGCCAGCGAAGTTGTCAAGCTGATGATAAAAAAGGATATGCGAATTAATGGATCCCGGGTGTTACAGTTGGGGATTACCTTTAAAGACAACTGCCCGGATGTCCGCAACAGCAAAGCGGTTGATGTATACCGTGAGTTACAGGAATTTGGATGCAAAGTGACCGTCTTCGATCCCTGGTGTTCTCCGCAAGAAGTACAGCACGAGTACGGAATTGAGTCGATACAGTCATTGAGTGGCATTCAGTTGGCTTCTTTTGACGCAATTGTTCTGGCGGTGGGACATCGAGATTTCCTCTCCCTGGATCTTACTGACTTTAAAGGCGTAATTTACGATGTCAAAGGAATACTGCCCAAAAACATCGTTACCGGAAGACTGTAAAAATACTTGAGACCTTCTTTCCCAAATGCCGTCCGTCATGAACTGCAATTCATGGCGGACGGCTCTTTTATTGACAATGTCGAAATGCCCCACAAAAGAAAAATGAAGGATTTCCAGCGGGAATCTCTTTGTGGTTTCCTTTACTTGTGAGCACATGTTACGTCTGAACAGAGGTTGCGCTCTCATCGTTGCATTTGCGTGTCACTCGACCAGCCGTTCGGGTTGTACCGGAGGTTGGCCATTGCTTCGCAATGGGTTAACCGACTTTCAAGAATGGTTATTTTAAATTTTCCCTGAAAAAGTTTTCCAATTTATCAAATGGAATCAGATTGACTCGATCATAGAGATCTACATGCCCGGCATTGGGAACAATATAAAGTTCATGCGGCCCAGGAGTACGCTTTGCCGCATCTTCACTGAATTCTCGTGAATGCGCTTTTTCTCCTGTAATAAAAAGCAATGGCCGCGGAGCAATCAGCTCCAGGTCTTCAAAGGGATAGAAATTCATAAACTTTACAAATGTTACTAATGTGGGATGGGTCGTCGTTTCTTTGGTAGCTCCTGCAGGAGTGACTTCTCCACGTGGCGTTCGGTAATATTCAAAAAACTCTACTTCAATTGGCGTAGAATTTTCATCGATTTTCTGTACCGTCCCACTCGTGTAGGCAATTTTTCCTCCGGCAAACTCAATGTCGCGCTGGTTGGCTGCTTCCGCTGCCAGCGTCTGACGTTGGCTGAGCGTTACTGTTTTTCCCAGGCCGTTGCGGACAGCCTGCCCCATATCGTACATACTCACAGTTGCAATTGCTTTCAATCTCGGGTCAATTTTCGCAGCACTGATGGCAAAACCGCCACTTCCGCAGATGCCGATAACTCCAATTTTTTCTTTATCCACAGAGTCGAGAGTACGCAGAAAGTCGGCAGCAGCGCTGAACGCTTCTGCATAGAGATCCGGAGATACCGCATTTCGTACTTCCCCTTCGCTTTCCCCCCAGAATGGAAGATCAATGGCTAACGTTACAAATCCACGTTCAGCCATTTTGGTCGCATACAAATTTGCACTTTGTTCTTTGACCGCGCCCATCGGATGAGAAACAATAATTGCCGGATACTGAGTTTCGGGGGACATTTCCCGAGGATACATCAGATTTCCTGTAATTTTCAATTTATATTGCGTCGGGAAGGTGACTTTTTCAATGACAACTTTATCACTTTGATAGAAATTGTCTGCATCTGCAGGTTTTTCCGCTGCAATGATAATGGTACTGTTCATGGTGACGATAACTCCTGTAATGATTATGGTAAAGAGCTTTATTCTGCACAAAAGCAGGGATGTTTTTTTCATGGCAATCCTCCAAGGTTAGTTTGTTATTTCCCTTTCTGCTGATCGGGAATATGGCCGCGGCTTTTTTGTTTTTATGTAAAATTCATTTGTCCCTGCCTTGAATTACTTTTTTCAGGGAGACAAAGTGTTTCCGCAGAACTTTCTGCGGAGGATATATTGCTAATGTAAGAGAAGTTTTTGAAATAGCAAATACTTATTTTCTATCATTAGAAATGCTTTACAGGCATGGCATATTGTGGTATAGTGTGAAAAAAAGGAGGCAACAGATGGAGCTGCGGGTGTTACGGTATTTTCTGACTGTCGCGGAAAAAGGAAGTGTTACTGGTGCTGCGAAAGTTTTACATGTAACTCAACCGACGCTTTCGCGTCAACTAATGGATCTGGAAGAGGAACTTGGCCAAAAACTTCTGGTTCGCAGTAACCATAGCGTGCGATTGACTTCAGAAGGAATGCTTTTGCGCAACCGTGCCCGGGAAATTTTGGAAATGGTGCAGAAAACAGAGTCAGAATTTAATTCCATGGGAAAAAATATTGCCGGCAATGTTTATATTGGCTGCGGTGAATCTGAAGCAATGATGTTAATCGCAAAGGTGATGAAAGAAATCAATCTGGAGTTTCCGGAAATTCGATTTCAGGTATATAGCGGAAATGCCGAAGATGTAACAGAACGCCTCGACAAAGGGATTCTGGATTTCGGTGTACTGATTCAACCTGTCGATATTTCCAGGTATGATTATCTTTCTTTACCGGCAAAAGATAGATGGGGAGTGATTGTTCCCGAAGATTCTCCTCTTGCGGAAAAAAGATTTGTCACCAGAGAAGAACTGCTCGGGGTTCCCTTGATTTGTTCCCGTCAGATAAGTTTCCGATCGCTGAGCGGAAACCCTTATACCGATTGGTTTGGCGAAGATGGGAAGCTACTGAATATCGTCGCAACATATAATTTAATTTACAATGCAATATTGATGGTCAAAGCCGGGCTTGGCTATGCAGTCGGATTGGATAAACTTTTAGCGGGAACCAGTGTCAATGGGGTTTGTTTCCGTCCGTTTTTCCCTAAACTGGAGTCAGAGTTGAATATTGTCTGGAAAAAATCCCCGCTCTTTTCCAAGGCGGCAGAATTGTTTTTCCAACGGATTCAAGTACGTTTCGGCACTAACGAGCAGCAGTAGGATAGCAAACGCGGGCAGAACGCGCTTGCTTCAGCTGGTTTCTGCCCGCATCCATTGTTTTTTAACAGGTCAGGTTAATTGACGTAGGCGGCCTCTGCTCCGCTTTTCTCGGAAACCGTTACGTCAATTTTGATGTCGTCAAACCACAATTTCCCGGTCGCCATGCCATGGAAAAATTCTACAGTGATGTATTTGCACTCCTTGGGAAGAGAATTGATTACTTGCAATTCTTCGACTTTTTCCCAATCAAATGTACCCCAGGTATAGCGGGTATCGCGATAGCTTAATCGTTTAAAGTTTTCATCCCGGATCGAAACTGCCATGGTGGTGCCGGTACCTGCAACATTTTCTCCTTTGCGGTAATAGGAAACTTTGATTTCCATGAATTGCCCGGCTTTCAAGCGGGGGATGCGGTCGAGCGGGAGTTCAAACATCAGCGCATACCAACCCTTGTTGTTTTCTACGGAAATGCAGGCGGATTGGTTGTCATTGTATCCGGTTGTCGTGTCGACATAAGCCTTGACTCCTTCAGGAATTTCCGACGCTCCGGTGTCGGTGACGAATTTCCATTTGGGAATATCATTTTTTCCAGTATCCGTCAGCTCAAATGTTCCGTTGACATCCAGTTCTTCATGGAAGATTACTTTGGGTTTCGGGTATTCGATTGCCCCCTCATGTTGCTCGATGGTGCCGGTAACAAAGATCGGATTGCCCGCGGACATCGGAATGACGGCAGTCCCATCTTTTACGGCGGCTTGCGATTCCCGTCCCATAGCGTCGGTAATGGTCAGTTCTTTTTCCGGAGAACGCAACGTAATATTTGCATCCGGGGTATCTCGGAGAATCAGCATATTGATACGTTCCCCATTGCGGTCGAAAGCGTAGCCTTGAAGCCAGCCTTTGTCTGCATCTTTTGTGACATTGAGTTCTCCTGCCGGATCACTGCCGGCCAGCATTCGGATCATCGTACCCATACCGACATATTCCGGGCGGATACGGAAATCGTCTTCAAGCATTCCCGCTATCCAGCCAACGGTCGGGTAATTCGGGATGTCACGCAGCAGGAACTTGCAGAGCGCTTTTCCGTTATGAGTTAGCTGCGCTCCGTACTGGATATAGCTCAAACGGATGTTGGAGCACTTTTCTTCCCAGGTAGGAACTTTGCGCATAACAATTGCCATACCGCCGATTTCGGTAAAAATGACATCGACATCGCCTTTCCCGTATTCGGCAAGAACTTTCTGGATTTCGGGAAGATCCGCCATGTAATGGGAAGAGAAGAAATCCATTTCATTTCGAGCGGCTTCGTTGGAAAGAAATTTCGGCAGCCATTGACGATAGGTGGTTCCATCCGGCGCAGCACCGGTGGTGTTGTGGCCGCATAGTGCGTCGGGATCTCCCTGGCGGACGGCTTTTGCCATGCGGGTGTACAATTCGGCAAAATCAGCAATGATCGCATCTTTATCGCCTGCGTCGTAATGTTCTTTCCGCCCTTTCCAGAAGAGCGCGGCATCAACTTCGTTGCCAATCTCATAATATTTGATTTTGCCGCGATAGCGCTTTCCGACCTCCGTGAGGTATGCTTCAAGTTTTTCGATAATATGTTCCGGAGGGTAGTAAAGACGGTCTTCATCCGGTTGATAAAACGAAGGCATGGCGGTCCAGTAAAGATTGGTAATGACTTCGAGATTGTGTTTGTGATACATGTCAATTTCCCAATCGGCATGGGCGAAGTTGTATGGTTGATCCGGTGCCATTTGAACCTGATCCCAACTCAATCGTGCTGACCGGACAAACCGCATTCCAATGCGTTCCATGAACTCCGCATCTCGCTCGCGGTCTTCATAGGAGTAATTCCCGTGAGGCTGAACCATAGCGCCAAACTGGTTTTTTGCCCAATCGATTTTTGATGCGTCAAATTCGGGAATGACTGCAAACGGGTAAGAGAATTCCTGAACCGGTTGCCCATCCGCACCTGCAACAGTCAACGTCAAATCGTAATACCCGTTCGGCAAAGATTGCTGCAACGTCAGGGCTCCTTCTTTGCCGAGAGTCGCTTCTTCTACAACTTCCCGTTCATAATTGAGAACCTGATATCTGGCATCTCCAGTAAGATTTTTTACGGTAAAAGAGATTTCCGCTGCCGGCGCGTAGACAGCAAGTTTTTCCGAGGGGATAACTTGAATCGCAGTCCCTTCTTCAGCCGCGTAGGATATCCCTCCTGCAAACAGGGCCAGCGAGCCTGCCAGCAGTACAGAAATTTTAGAGTTGATTTTCATTGTTTTTCGTGTTCCTCTTGGTTCTGTTTTTCTGAGATTCTTCGTGCTATTTACTAATAAATATACCTACTTTGTTGTTGAAATTAATGAAAGGCAGATCATTTGTCCAGATGGTTGCCGATAGAGAATCCGTAATATGCCTGGTTATTTTGGGAGGCAACCCGTCTCTTCTGCCGGAGAATACTGGTATTATATTCCGAAAAAGAGAGTTTTACAAGTCCATTGCGTATGGAAATGGCAATTTCAATCCAAAAGCTGTTTTACTGTTTTGCAGACAATTGGGGTTGAGCCGAAGAAGAATCTGAGGACACTTTCCGCGATTACGACGATGTTGTCTTGATTTTATCTGCGAGGGTGCTACATTGGTCGTTAAAAAAAAGGTTGTCTTATGTTGCCAAAGTTTTTTGCCGGACTTTTTCCCTGCTTCCTTGTGATTGGGTATCCGATTCTTGTATTTCAGTTTAAGACGATGCCGATGCGGTTTAAAATCCTTTTTATCGTTTCCGCGGAACTGGTTTTTATTATTTCCTGTAACTTTTTCGGATTACCACTGCCTCGCACGCAAACGGTGGTGATGACCCCGCTCTTTGCTTTTCTGGTTACCGTCATCGGCTATACAAGATACCTCCACCGCCGTCAGAAAATAGCAGCGGAGGAGGCACAAAAAGGAGAAGAAGCTGTCGCTACTCCTGTTCTTCCGGAAGCGAAGCCCAATGCCGGGAAAAATAAGCGGAAGTGATTTTGCAGAATTTGTTCGGGTAATCCACAGCAAAAGAACGAATCCCCAGATCCAGAACTGCATCAATGTCCTCTGCTTCAAAACGCCACGGCAGAACCTGAAGCAGCACATCTTCCCGCAATGTTGCATCCAAGGCGTATTTCAAATCTTTTTTGCTCAATTGCCAGCGCCAGTTTTCTGCATCGCGTTCTGTCAGATCATTGAGATGCAGTTGTACTTGCTCAAAGCCGTAAAAATTGTTGCGTTCCGCTTCTTTGAAGGCTTTCATGATGGCCTCAGCACTGCCGCCAATCCACAATTTTACTTGAATTTCCGGAAGCTCTTTTTTCATTTCCAGCGCTTTGGCTGGATCACAGGTCGAAAAGGTTACCTGGGACGCAACATCATATTTGCGGATAGCATCGGCAAGCAGCTCAATCGGAACATTCTTGTAGTCAAAAATCAACTCTTTTTCCGGATCTTCTGCAAGTTTCGCCAAGAGTTCATTCACCGCCGGTACTCTCTGGTCAGGGTACTCTTCTCCTCCGATATTGTACTTGCGGATTTCCTCGTAGGTTAATTCTGAAATCGGCGTCGAAGCGATCGGTTCCGGCGCAACCGAAGTTCGTTTTAACGTCGGATCGTGCAAACTGATCATTACGCCATCTTTAGTTGTCGCAGCGTCAGCCTCCGGAACGCCGCCAAGCATCCAGCCGTATTCAAAGGAAACAGGACAGCTTTCCGGCATTTCATAGCCGCCGCCACCACCACGATGGGCTTCCCACACCAGGATTTTGGGCGGGGCCGCCGCCGCATTGGCCGCATAGCGTTGTTCGAGTTCCTCCAGTGA
>CALGPR010000172.1 GCA_937960425.1 uncultured Lentisphaeria bacterium | reverse complement strand
AAATTAAAAAAAAACAAAAAAAAGACGAAGCAAGTCGTCATGTTTATCGGCGTACCTGCCTCGTCGAATTGTTTTGCTAAAGGAATCAGTCGTTAGTGACCCTTACCTGCGCACTGCGGCCGTGTGCATCCAATCCTTCCATTTCTGCAAATTTTGTCACAACCGCAACTTCACGTTTCAATGCATTTTTCTGATAGTTTACAATGCTCATGCGGCGAAAAAACCCTTCAACCGTCAACCCGCTGAAGAAACGTGCACTGCCCGCTGTCGGTAAAACATGGCTGGGCCCGGCACAAAAATCGCCGATGGGTTCCGGTGTCCACTGACCAATAAAAATTGCTCCGGCAGCTTTAACTTTTTTCGCAATATTTCCTGCTCCGCGGCAAGCAATTTCAAGATGTTCCGGGGCATAATTCCCGGCTATTTCCGCCGCTTGATCAAAGTCTTTCACCCGAATCAGGAACATGCCTCGCTGAAATACCTTGTTTACTGTTTCCAGCCGCGGCAGCAAAGTCTTCTGACGGATAATTTCTGCTTCGACTTTTTCAATCAATTCATCATTATCGCACAGAAGGACAGCCTGTTCCAACCCGCTCCCATGCTCCGCCTGCGATAACATATCTGCCGCCAGAAAGGCCGGATTGCATTCTCCATCGGCAATAATCATAATTTCCGACGGCCCGGCGACCATGTCGATTGCAACTGCACCGTAAACCAGTTTTTTGGCCGCCGTTACATACGCATTGCCCGGCCCGACAATTTTATCTACTTTGCGGACAGTTCCGGTACCGTATGCCATCGCAGCAATCCCGTAAACACCACCCAGACGGTAAATTTCAGTCACCCCAGCCTTACTCATAGCATAGAGGACAGCAGGGTGGACTTCCCCTTTAGGATTGGCAGGCGTTACGGCAACAATTTCCCGAACCCCTGCAGCTTTAGCGATTCCGGCAGTATGAATCACAGTAGAAACCAATGGAGCAGTCCCGCCGGGGATATACACGCCAATTCGTTCCATAGGAACAAAACGCTCGCCGACAACAACGCCGGGACGGGGACTGTAACTCCACGGTTGGGGAATCCGTTGTTTGGAAAAGTCGGTTACATTCTTCAATGCCGTTTTAATTGCAGACTTTGCCTCGGGATCGAGCAGCGATGCAGCATACCTGATCTCTTCTTCGGTTACTCGGAAACGATCAGGCGTTAACTGCACATGATCGAACTTTTCGGCGTAGCGCATCAACGCTTCGTCGCCGTTCTCTCTGACGTCAAGAATAATGGAACGGACGTTCTCTTCGATTTCAGGGGGATAACTCGGCCGGTGGTAGAGGACATCGAGTTCTGAAGCAAAGTTATCAGCGCGGAAATCAATTTTTTTCATGTTGCACCTCTCAACCTATTGGCATGGGATTAAAATTCCAGATAAATGTTATCAATCAGTCGGGTATTCCCGAAATACGCAGCAAGAGCCAACAGCAGACTTCTGCTTTTTTCATTAAGCTCTTCCAAAGAGTCTCCGTCCAGAGCAGTAACATAGTCAACCACACCGCCTTCAGCAGTGATCGCTTGAGCAATCTTTTCCGCTTCCGCGGCAGCAGTGGCAATCCCGTTTTTGCGAATAGCCTCTTCTGCCTGAGCCAGAGAGCGAGACAAAACCAGTGCACGTCGGTGTTCATCTTCGCTTAAATAACGGTTTCGGCTGCTTAAAGCAAGCCGGTCTGCGGCTCGTACAAGCGGTGCGA
>CALGPR010000171.1 GCA_937960425.1 uncultured Lentisphaeria bacterium | reverse complement strand
TGGAGGACATCACGGAAGCGCTGTGGGGTGCAAAGGTCAGTCCCAGCACCGTCAGTGACCTCAATCAGAAGATCTATGGCAAGATCGAAGGGGCGTGTCCGAATTTTTGCGCACATTTGTTTCTGACGGATTATTGTTCCTTCGTTAATTTACACCATAAGACAAGGTTTCTTCAACGGTCGATTCGACGAATTCAGCAACCTTATTCAAGTTCATTTTTCGAAGTTTCCCGGCGACAAGTTTAGCTTTCTCTCGCGCAGATTCCTTGTCTTCCTGCGCATGAATCGCTTTCAGCATTGCGGTAATACTTTCCACATGTTTTCACGAACTCATCGTGAATGCATTTCGATACCCGTGGACAACACAGCGCTGCCACTTAAAAGTATACATATTCATAGAACTCCAGTTTCATTTTCGAGGTGTCTATTAAAAGTGTTGCGGCCATTCGGGAACCGGGGAAATCTTTTGTTCCGGAGACCCGAATGGTGTAAACACCTGATTCCATAGTTGAAAAATAAGATTTCAATCTGGCATAAAGAGTCGGAGGCAAGGTTTGTGCAAGCTCTTTTCCTTCGACTTGCCATTGTTCAAAAGCATTTTTCAATAATTCAGCATCCCGCTGATTGAAAGCACAGCGTTCAATCAGTACAGCCTGCGGAGTAGAATATAAATTGGGACGTCCGGAAAGCATACGCAGTTTATCCGGAGCAATCAAGCGAAAACAGCTCCAATATCCGTCTTCGGTTATGGGATAATGCTCCTTAAAGCCGGGAATCCAGCGAAGTTCTTCCTTGAATTGCAATGCACGGTTGCGGGGAAGATTGAAAAGATTACGGCTTTCATAACCGGCGGCTTCCAGGCTGCCCAAACGAACTAGGTCATCGGCATCGACATAGTCATTCAATCGGTTGGAAAGCTTTTCTTGCTGTTCTTTGTTATCGGAATCGGTTGTGGCAAAGCTCAGCTGGCGAGCGGGATTGTTACCGGAAACATCTATTCCACGCACAGCATCAAAAATCTGTACTGAAACTTTGCTTCCGTAAATATCGAAAATATGAATTCTGCCATCGGCAAGAAAACGTTCCTGCTCATCAATTGAACTGGATGGTGAACCAAGAGAACGATTGGTGTGTTTTGCCCGATCTTGTGTCAGCAAAACTATTGCCCGGTTGATCGCACTTTCTGAAGTGTAAAATGCCCGGTTGATATTGTCAAAAGTATCAATTTCCGCTGTAAGATATTGACTCAATGCAACAGCCGAAGCAATCAGCAAGCTCAATACTACCAGCAAAGCCAGAGTTGACACCAGTGCAAATCCGTGTTCTCTATGGTTACTTTTTCTTTTCATCATACTTTCCATAGCTTGAAACAAATGAATTGCCGGCTGTTCTCCGTAGAAAATCAACGGTTTCGCCATCTTCAAATGTGATTGTCATACGGATTGCCAACGGAATATTTTCTGCAGCGACTTCATCAAACTCGCAGTTCCACACGACTTCATTATTGGAGCGTTCAGCATAGCGGAACTCCAGTTTTTGGATATTGGATATCAAGATTTCTTCCATGCAATGTTCTGGATTTTCCTCCATTATCGGATAATCCCTGTATTTGGCAACAAGTTTATTTCTTCTTAAAAACAGTTCTATAAAACGGATGCCGTTTTCGTGTTCACTATTGATTCGATGCAAATATGCCAACCGGACAAAATCACTTTTCCCTTTGAAAATCTGTCTGTTTTTATTGTTTTCATCCGGCCAGTAAAATGGAACAGCGTTGCGGAAAACATTGTTGGCAATGCGGTCCAACTTCACCATATCTTCAAGCAAGGCTGTGTTTTCTTGGATTTTGCTCCAGCTCTTCTGAACAGAAAATAAAACAGTGCTGATCAGCGTCGCTAGCAAAGAGAGGATTGCGAATGCGACAATAATCTCAATCAAGCTAAAATAGCGTTCAGTTCGCATGAGCCCCCTCCTCAACAAAGGTATCCATAACCAAACTGTCGATTTCTTCACCGTCTCTTATCAGTTGAATAGAGAGTTTTTTCAAACTCCTCCTGGAAAGCAAGCTGTTTTCCAGCTTCAAATCCGATTCAGAAAAAGAATATTCAACTTGACAATCGCTGATAAACAAACTGGGATCAAGAGCTTTATTTTCTCCGTGAATCAAAACAAATTCAGCTGCCTGGGTCAGATCGTGCGTCTGTTCCCATTTGCTGCGATTGATATCCAGACGTTTTACAGCCATAGTCATTTGCCACATCAAAAGCGATATGCCGCTGGTTAATACAAGCATTGCACAGAGGACTTCAAGCAATGTAAAATTATTCTTTTTCATAGCTGTTCAAGACTCCGGTCAATGGAGAAACTCTTATTCCTGCGACATCCTCCCCGGCAGCAAATTCGATTGCTGCCGCGACAGCATTGCCATCCGGGAAAAATTTCATGCACATCAAATCCTCTTCCGGTTCAACGCCGTTGACAAACAACTTTGTTTTTTCCGGAAGACAAATGCTCTCTTTCTGAAATTTTATAACCCGTTTTTCGTGATGGTAAAAAACTTCCTGCGGTTTGCCTTGGGCGATGGCATATCTGCGGCATAAAGCTCCCATACGTCGCAACTCTTCGGTCAATTCATCAGGAGATTTATCCAAACGCAAATTAGAAAAATTGATTGTAGCAACCCCAACCACCAGCATAATGACGGCAGTTACTGCAATCATTTCCAATAATGTGTACGGATGGCATCTGATCATTCTTCACTATTCCAGTTTCCGATATCTGCATTTTCGCCATCTCCACCGGGGCGGCCATCTGCTCCGTAACTGATAATGTCAAACTCACCGTGAGTTCCCGGCTTTTTGAAAACATACTCATTATCCCAAGGATCGAGTGGAATAGTTCCGCCTTTGATGTAGGGACCTTTCCATTTTTTTAAATTCCGATTGTTTTTAACCAGGTCCTCCAGTGATTCCGGCATCTTTTTGGTATCAACCCGAAAGCTGAAAATAGCCTGTTCAAACATGGCAATCTGAGCTTTCGCCGTACTGATGCGGGATTCTTTGACGTGATTAAAGTACATCGGAGTGGCGATGGCTGCCAGCGCCGCAATGATGACGATGACAACAACCATTTCCAGCATGGTGAAAAATTTGATGTTCATGTTTTTATATCCTCCTATTTCATGACATTCATTTCCATTATTGCCATAAAAATTGACAATACGACCAGCAAAACTATCAGCGCAAGAATCATAATGACCACCGGTTCCAAAAAGGCAAGCAGACGTTTTACTTTTAACCGGGTTTCCTCTTCTGATTCTTGTGCGATCCGTTCCAACATTTCTCCTAAATCACCTGATTCTTCGGCGATTCGCAACATCGCAACACTGCCTTGCGGCATATATTGATTGTTTTTCAGGATATGAGAGAGTTTATCTCCCTTATACAACTCGCTTTCTATCGGCTCGAAATCTTTGGCTATAATCAAGTTGTTAAAAATCTTTTTGGAAACCGTCACTGCAAGCAGAAGTTTTACATGGTTTTTCAACATAATTGACAGAGTCCGGATGAAACGACTGACTTCAATGGATGTGACAATACCATTTACGATCGGCAACTTCAGAGCCGTTTTTGATTTCCAAAGCCGGAACCAGTGGCTATTACGATATTTTCCGATTCCCCAGATAATGCCTATAATCAATATAAACCACAACCACCATACTGTTTGAAATACATTGCCGATATTCAACATTGTTCTAGTCAGTAACGGCATCTCTCGGCCGAGTTCATCAAAAATTTTGGCAAAACGGGGAATAAAAACTGTAAACAGCAACACCAGAACGCCAAACGTTACAGAAATTACAATCGCAGGATAAATGGAACTGGTCAAAACAAAATTACGGAAATCTTTACTTTCTTTCAAGAATTTCCGCAACTCTTTTGTCACTTCAGGCAGACATCCGGATTCTTCTCCGACTTCGATCAGGCTTGAAAATAATGGAGGAAACACATCATCCATCTCCCGCAACAAAGCAGAAAAGCGTTTACCCTCATGCAGGCCATTTCGCAAATGGCGGACGACTTCAATATCGTCAGGATTTTTATATCCTTCTTCAATGATTCCCAGAGATTGTTCCAGTGGAATATTGGCTTCCAGCAATGGATTCAGGCGATCCGCAAAATTTTTAACATCAAACTTATGTTTAGGTAAAAACCTGGCAAGAACAGAAGCTTTTTCTTTCAGTTCAACTTCTTTGATGAGAAAGCATCCCATTTTTCGCAGCATCCGCAGAGAAGATGCCGCATCCTGTGCTTCGATTTCCACTTCTTTTTGCTTGCCGGTGCGGTCGGCTGCCAGGTAACAGAATTTTGCCATAATTACTGTACTCCCGCTGCAATCCGGAGGATTTCTGCTTTGGTTGTAATTTTTTGCTCGACTTTAGCAAGACCATCATTCAACAATGGCACCATCCCATTTTTTTCAGCAATTCCCAGTAGCTGTGTCCCGGAAAGATGATTGTTGATCGCATTGCGCAACTCATCATCAATAAGCAGTAATTCATAAACGCCTGTTCGCCCTTTGAAGCCACTGCCGTTGCAATGTTTGCACTTCACTCCATCTTTTTTGCCGGAGCCATCACAAACTTTGCACACTTTCCTTGCTAAACGCTGTGACAGTACGCCGCAGAGGACAGAAGAAATCAGAAAACTTTCTACTCCCATATCCTGCAAACGGGTAATTGCTCCAACAGCATCGTTGGTGTGCAAGGTGCTCAAGACCAAGTGACCGGTCAATGCCGCATTGATGGCAATTTCAGCTGTTTCTTTATCGCGGATCTCTCCGACCAAAATCACATCCGGATCCTGACGGACAATGTGCCGCAATCCGGAAGCAAAATTCAAACCGATTTTATGATTGATCTGCATCTGGCTCAATCCCGGCAACAGATACTCCACCGGATCTTCAACGGTTATAATTTTACGCTCGGCATTGTTCAAACGGTTCATAACAGAATAAAGCGTTGTCGTTTTACCAGAACCGGTGGGACCGACAACAAGAATTATGCCATGCGGGATTTCAATCAACGTCTCGAACTTGGTTTTCATTTCACTACTCATCCCAAGTTCAGAAAGATCAAAACGCATTGAATCTTTACGCAGCAGACGCATAACGATACTTTCACCCTTCATCACAGGGATAGTGGAAATGCGGATATCAATATCGTACGAGCCAAGTTGAAAGTTTGTTCTGCCATCCTGAGGTAAACGGCTTTCGGCAATATTCAGGTTCCCAATTAACTTTATTCTTGAGGCAACTGCTGGATAATCGCTTAACGGTAATTCCAAATAATTGTGCAGAATGCCATCCACTCGGAAACGAATCATAGTCTTGGTCTCTTCCGGTTCAACATGAATATCGCTTGCCCCCTGTTCGAGTGCCTGGGAAAGCATTTCATTGACCAAACGGACTATTTTTGCATCTCCGGCAAGTTGTCGCAACCGTTGTTCACTTTCTTCTTCCGTTGCATATTGGCTGTCTTGCGAAGACAAATAGATGCTGTTGATCAGTCGCTCGACCAAACTGCGGCGAGCCAACTGGAAGTGCAGCTCCAAGCCAAAGAATTTCTGGAACGCTTCGGCATGGCGCAAAAGCAAATGCGGAGAAGCCGCTAGCAGCTCCATTTTATTTTCATCAAACTTATAAGGAAGCAGAGCAAAATTCAGCAGATAGTCCGGTTTTATTGCAGTAAACTTTTCCGGTGTTGTCAATTCATCTTCTTCCAGAGGTTCAGTTCCGGTGATTTCCGTATATACCTGCAACAACTCATTCTCACTGATACATCCCCGTTCCAGGAGGATGGCGTCAGCATCATATGAGTTGCCGGCATTTGTTCTGATTTCTTCATATTCAGGATAACGCTGTTTGAGTGTTTCAGAAATTCGTTCCAGCTTATCCTGAGTAATAGTGTTTTTTACTCGATAAACCATGTTTCAAGCAACCCTTTTTTCTGATTCATCTTGCGTTTTTTTTCTGTCGCCGGAAGATTGAAATTGATGACGGAATCAACAGATTCCTCATATTTCTTCAATAGAGTTTCCAACTGGGTCTTTTCTGAAATGATCGTTCCGGTGATCAGAATCATCATTTCGGTACGCTCTGTGCTGATATCGCTATCACCAACCAAACGCCGCAGGAATGGAACACTGCCAATTATAGGCAAAGTCGAGAGATTGTCAGACACTTTCTCCCTGATCATACCGCCACAAACAATCGTCTGTCCATCACGGATAAACATGGTTGTGTTGATAATCTGCTCTTTGATAACAGGGGAGTCTATATCGGAAGTCATATTTTGATCTGCTTCCGAAACAGTCTGTTCCAAAACAACATTGATTCTTCCTCCACGGGTGATGCGGGGTGTAATTTTCAAAATTACACCGGTATCCTGATACTGAATACTGCGCATCAGATTGGTATCATTAATGGTGCTGGATTGAGTATTGGTGATTTCAGAGTTTACAATCGGAACTTTCTGACCAACAGAAATCTTGGCCTCACTGCGGGATGCAATCAATAATTGCGGGTTGGAAATCACCTTGACATTGGTTTTCCCCGCCAAAGCATTGACGTAAGCGAATTTCTGTTCCGGATTTTTTGAGTTGTAAATATAGAAACGCCCACCGCTCTGAGCATTTTGAGCATCATTGGTCGGAACTAAACCGGAATAATTGGTTCCACCACTCATTCCGACATTGTCATTACCTCCCTGCATCATAAACTCAACACCGAATTTTACGGAATCATTTAAAGTAACGTCCACAATCATCATCTGCAAAAGGACCTGCTGCGGAATGGTATCAATCTTTTCCAGCAATGCCTTGATCATAGAAAATGCTCTGGGCTTGGTTCGGATCAACAAACGTTCATTGACGGCATCGGCAAAGATTTTGACCGGTGTTTCAAAAACAGATGCTTGACCTTCCTTATCAGAATTCTTCTTGGGTGTTTTGGAGCTTACAGCAGAATCTTGAGCAGCTCCTTTTTTTGTAGTTTCACTGCCGGATGCAGAGGGCGTCAATGTCACACCTTCCAGCGGAAACATTACCGACAATGCTTTAACCAGCTCTTCGGCATTTCCATTTACAATATTATAAATATAAATTTTTTCCTGATCGCCAAGTCCGGTTTGATCCAAAATGCCAGCCCAGCGACCAAGTTCTTTTAATGCTTCCTCGCTGGCTGCTGATGCAATCAAAACCTGCAAGCGATCAACGGCAATCAACTGAATTTCCTCCGGCTGAGCTTTCTCGCCTTTGGCAACCGGGAATCCCAACACCGGTAAAATCTCCCCAAGCTCAAAAGCCAATCTCTTGGCATCTATGCTCCGACAGGGAATTACCATCTTTGCCCAGCCATGCCGTAACGGCTGATCAAACTCAAATACAATATAACGCAGCTTGGCAATGACATCCTTGCGGTCTAGGACAATTACTACATTTCTGCTCTCCAGAACCAGCGGTTTGTTCCCCTTGGAAAGAAAGGGGGTGATTTGAGCTACAGCTTCTTTTGAACTGATGTTTTTCAATCGGAATACTGCAAGCTCCATACTGCCGCCGACGGTGTTGTAACGGGTATCCTGTGCCATTATATCCAAAGGCTTGAAAGTCATAAGTTTATTTTCAACAGCAACATAAGCGCCGGCATTATGTAAAATGCATTTTAGAAGTTCCCAGATTTCCTGCTTGGTCATCGGCTCAGAAAGCTGCAGCGTTACCGCACCTTTTAAATTCCCGTCAACCTGATAGTTGATCTTCAGCAGATCCGCAAAAACAGGAATGACGTCTTCAATGGCTGCCGCGTTGAAGTCGAAATCTATTTTGATTTTTGTTTTATCGTCAAAAGACGGCTTGACTCGCAGAGCAACCTTCGGATCAAGCGCATTTTTTTGATCGGAAGTATAAATTGGATAAGGATTGACCGGAGTTCTGCGGGCGTCCGGCAACTGATTTTCAATATAAACGACTTCGGCTGTCGGCAGTTGTTTGCCGTTCACAGAAACGCCGACACTGTCCTTGAACCATTGCGCTTTGCGTTCAGCATGGTCTTTAGCCTCTTTTTCTTCTTCAGTTCTATCAATGGAATTGCAACCGGCAAGAAGCAGAATGCACCCCATTATAAAACAGATAAATTGTCTGCAATGTTTAATCATTTCTTGTTATCCTGTCTTTTCCTTAACGGCAAAGTGATTCTCTCACTTCCCCGGGCAATTACTACTTGAGTATCAGTAATCTCCACCAGATTATATCCGTTACCAAGAGAATCTCCCAGCTTATACATACGGCGGGACTTCGGTTTCTTGGGATCAGCACGCGTTTGCTGAACTGCAATCAAAGCTCCACGGGTATTCTGATATTGAAATATTCCAGTCAATTCAAACTGGTCGTTTTTCCGGGGACGTTCTGGTGCGTTTGCTTTAGCATTTTTATCCTCAGTACTGATTTTCCCCCTTCCTGGATGAAATATATTACCGGATAAAATCGCATTCGTATCCACCGCTGTATTTGCGACAGGTCTCTGCGGAGATATATCTTCTGAGGAAGGGGTTGCAACAGAAAATTTCGTTATATTATCCGGCGTTTTCTGTAAAAAATAACCGCCGCAAAGCAGAATACTTACAAAAAGCATTGCTATTCCGATCTGAATACAAAACTTATTACTCATTCTGCCTCCAATGCAACTATTGCCACTGTACCGCTCAAAATAAGCAATTCATGATCTTTATGGGAAATATTCGGCCGCAAAGTCAAAGTTCGCCAATACACACGGGGAACATTGTTTTCAAAATCTTTTGCCAGCATAATGAACTCTCTTAAAGTACACTCTGCGGAAAAATTCACTTCGTAAAGCATCAAAGATTCGTCAGTTATTACTCGTTTTTGAATATCGCCGGCGGTTCGGATCAATATTCGGGATTTTGCTGCGGCATTATCAAGACGCTCACGCAAAACAATAGAACCGTCTGTAGCAAGAGAAGCAGAGCCTTTGCGGATATCGGACATCGTTTTCAGTTCTGTTGACAATTTCTGATTTTCCAGTTTCCCTTGGCCAATGGATTCAATCAGGCGGGTCAATTTATTTTCCTGATTACGTAACTGCTTTTCTGCTCCTGGAAATTTTAAAGCGGGATTAACACACAGTAAAATTCCGGCGATCGACAAAACGACTCCCGGCAGAAGAAAAAGCAATGATTTAAGGTTGTTCATTGCGACCTCCCTGGAGCTTGACATAGAAAATCACCGTTGAATTACCTCCCCGGCTTTTCCGGAGATTAACTATCTTGAAACTCTTTGCCTGAGAAAGATGTCGATAGAAATTTGGTTCATCCTGGCTTGATTGAATCGTCAAATCAACCGTATTACTATGTTGAACATAATTGGTAATCCACATATGTTTAGGCAACATCGCATTCAACTCGAGAAGTAACGGCAACAGAGAGTCCAGTTTCAGATTTAATGCGTTGAGCTGATCCAGAAGCTCTTTTTCTGAAGAAAGCTTTCCAAATTCATTTTGAATTTGTTTGAATTGTCTGTTTTTAGCTGTCGTTTCTGATCGGAGAACAGAATATTCCTTTTGAAAAGCGGAATACTTGCCCCAAAACACAAGACCGTATATTATAACAGAAATTGCCAGCAATAAAAAATAAAGCACCCGGGACGTTTTGTTGCGTACAGGACGGTTTTCTTTGGGGACGGACAATGTCACAGGGATAAATTTTTGCAAGTTGTCCGGTAAAGTCCCTGGCTGCACCGGACAGATTACATCACAGACGAGATCGTCTTTTGAAACTATCGTCAAGATAGAATCAAATCGGTCTTTTTTCAAAACATAGACTGAAAAGTGATTTTCTGAATTGTGTTTATATCCCCAGCGAACTTCATCAAGCTCCAGCGGTAACAGATAAGATAATTCATTGTTCAGAACAAGCTCAATATTTTTCCGCTCAACGCAACGGGGAATTTCGATATCGTAAATCATCAAATCCGAACATTCCGCTGCAAGAAAAATTATCTCCGGAAAACAAGCATAAAATTTCGATCGCTCAAGGTCTTTGCACAGTTTGCCATCGGAGACATGAAAAGAAAGCGCACCGCTTTCTGCAAGTATAATTGTTCCGACAGCCATACATTATCTCTTTCAGTTGCTTATAAGGAGTAATCAAACGTTGATAATATAGCTCCACCTTGTCATAAAATCAATGAGGAAAGGAAAAAAACAAAAATATCTTTTTTATAGTATGTTATATAAAACCGTAACTTTTAAGAGGTCTTGAAGCTCATGAAACATTTTTGCCTGATTGTAACTATTTTTGCATCTATTCTGCCATTTTTACTGTTTGGCGGCGAGTCTGTTACTGTTGAATATTTTTTCAATAAAGATTGTCCCGAATGCCAGAAAATAATCAAGTTGTATTTTCCCGCATTGCAAGAGGAAAAAGGCGATAAGTTCAAACTGATTTTTCTTGAGCTTGGAAAAACTGAAAATTTTCAAAAACTTCTGTTTTATCTGGACAAGACCGGTGATAAGTCCAATGAAAAGATGTATGCTGTTGTCAATCAAAAGACTGTCTTAGGCGGAGCCACAGCAATAAAAAATAAGTTATCTTCCCTTATTGACGTCGAATATAATTCAACTCCGACAAAAACTTTATCGCAAACTCCTCATAAGACAGCTGAACGTTTTACGCTTGCAACGGTCTTGGTCGCCGGATTCATTGATGGCATTAATCCTTGTGTATTTGCTACATTTATCTTATTTATCAGCTTCCTTGCCGCCGGCACTTCCGGACGAAAACAGGTTCTTCAAATAGGAGTAACCTACATTACCGGTTGTTTTATTACCTATTTTACCCTTGGCTTGGGATTGTTTCAGGTTTTAAACATTGCAGTATCGTTCCCGTTGTTGCGGGGACTTGTCAATGGTATAATGATACTCGTTCTGCTGATTTTTGCCGTAATTTCATTTGGCGATGCCATTCGCTATAAGCTTGTCGGAGTTCCTGGAGTGATACTGCAGTTGCCTCAGAAATTTAAAGACTACATCCGCAAAATTATGCAGAATGCTCAACAAAAGGCATTTGTTTTATCTGGAGTCTTCGTGGTCAGCGTGCTGGTGACAATTGTGGAAAGCGCCTGTTCCGGACAAGTCTATGTTCCAACACTGCTTTACCTTGCCAATAACTCCGGTGGTCTCAATCAGTGGTTGGGATATTTATTGATCTATAACTTGATGTTTTTGGTTCCGCTTCTGCTTATTTTTGCTATTGCACTTTACAGCATCAGAATGCAGCTGCTTACCAAAATGTCGAAGATCAATGTGGTAGTGTCAAAAACTTTTATGGGGTTGTTTTTCTTGGTTTTGGCTGCGCTGATTGGCTACTTTGAATTCTTCCGTTTAGCATAAATTTGATGTCAGCCCAGTCTTTCGGCTCTTTGATTTTGACAGCAAAGTTGAGATTGATTGATTTCTGATTTTGCTCTGGAGTGACTGTTGTTGTCAATAGAAATTTTTCGTCCAGCTTTTCAAGTTTGATATTGATTCCAGCAGGAAGTTTTTGATGAATCAGTTCTAGAGAGATTTTTTCCTTGGGATTAGTCGGGATCAACTCATATTGGTATTCATACATTTTCCCGGTCTGTAGTGTGCCGATATATTGCACCGGCTCTGGAAATACCTTCAGCAAAGGTATCGCGTTACCTTTTATTACAAACCGTATGAAACGTTGCTTGGGATTATCCGTTTCCACATAAATCGTATGTGTAAACGGGCCGGATAAAGAATTGGCTTTTAAGGTTGCAATCAATTCCGTAGATTCGCCTGGTTGTAACTCCGATTTCAGATATTTTACTTCGGCACAAGTGCAGGAAGTGCGAATTTTGCCGAGCTTCAATATGTTGCTCGAACGGTTTTTTATTTCATATTTGCTTTGAAATTCCTGGTTTGATGAAAAATGTGAAGTAGTATTGTTTTGAGCAAACACGGTTATTGCACAAAAAGCTGCAACATACAGATACGGTCTTATAAAAAAGAGTTTTGTTGTTTCCATTTAAACATTATAGTCCTTCCTGGGGTATGCCCGAAGTTTCGCATACATTCATTGCAGGCAGATTACTGCTCCTTTATTAATTTACATCGTTTCACAAAGTTTGCAAGCGTTCAAATGGGTAAGCCTCACATTTAACTCAGGATTGCCTCGGCGTTCCTGATCGAACTGGATGAAAAATGGCTTGCCAATAGAAAGGTCTATCTGAAAGGTTGACGGCAGGGATTCGGAGAAGTTACAGGGAAAACGTTACATAGCCAATCAGCCGCATCAATTTCCCCATTGCGATTCATGTCGATCGCCTGAGAGATCTG
>CALGPR010000170.1 GCA_937960425.1 uncultured Lentisphaeria bacterium | reverse complement strand
CTTTTTCTTAAATTGATCCATAGTAGAGAAAACTATATTGTTTTAACTGATTTCCTGACAGTGACTGAGATCCTGTCGATCAATTGTCCTCTGGGTATTTATGGGGGATGTGAATGACCGGGCGCCGAAGGAGAATTAGCCTTGAAATCAAACTGGAAAAAAATCGTATGCGGCACGTCTGTCTTGTGCGTCGCTTCTTTGGGCACTGCGCATGCGGCGCTTTTGGATTCATCACTTCTGAAAAATCGTGACGTTGCCGGACTGGTTAACAGTCGTGCCGATTTGATTGATTATATCGGACTGGGGGAACAGGTCTATGTTTTGAAAGGAAACGTTTATATTCCTTTCCATGATTTGACAATTTATGCAGATTCCGCGATCATTGACCGCGCAAATATGGATATTGAAGCGGCGGGAAATATCAGGGTTTTCCGAATGAAGTCCCAGAATTCGGTATTGACCATTGAGCAGGTTGATGCTTTTCAAGCCAATCCGAATGTCGATGTGCAAATCCTCGGCTACGAAACAGATACTTTGGGCGAACAGAAGGTACGTGTGAAGTTGACGTGGAGAGGAGAAGTTTTAAAGGCAGAAAAAATTCACGGGAATATCGCTACTGGTGCGATTTCTTTTGAGAATATGACCGCGGATATGAAATCGTTTGTCTGTCAGGCCATGAGTGGTACTCGTGATCCAGATGGGAAAATTCATGTCAAAGATGCATTGCTGACCAACTGCGAATATCAGACTAATGATCAGGGCCATTATTCAGTAAGTTGCGGAGAGGCAACCCTTTATCCTCACGAAACTAATGGGTTTGGTGTTTCCGGAGATTTGATTGATACTGGAGAGTACAGCATTTGGGGGTACAATTGCGCCTTGCGAATTTATGGAATGCCGGTTATTTGGCTTCCCGTTTTTTATAAACCCAAAGCGGAAAGTCCAGGGTTGTTCCAAATTCAGATGGGCGAAAATTCTGATTGGGGATATTATTTCCTGATGTCAAAGCGTTTTGATCTTACGGACAATCCTGCTTCCAGTGTTCGTCTGCTTTTTGACTACTATACAATGCGTGGTGTCGGATATGGAATGAATGCTGATGTCGCTGAACCGAATTCAAGGACGGAAATTTCAACTTATACGATGTATGATCTCAGACCTTACTATAGTAGCGATGTAGAAAATTACCGTCTGGAGATTCCACACTGGCGATATAATTTCCGCTTGACGAATATCACTCATATTACTCCACGGCTGGATTTCCGTGGTAATTTTTCACTATTGAGTGACTATTATTTTTTGGATGATTTCTTTTCCAGTGAATTTAACGCAGATCCGGAACCGGCAACTTTTGCGGCACTGGAATATCAGTTTGATCGGTTTTCCACGTCCCTTTATGTCCGACCGCGTGTTAATACGTTCTTTACAACGGTAGAACGGCTTCCGGAATTTCGAATCGATACCCAGCGGCAGCAGCTTTTCGGGACTGATTTGTATTACCAGAATAATATGAGTGTTGACTATCTGCAAATGCGTTGGAGAGAGTTTGACCGGCGCCGGCCGGGGAATCTCGAGGAACTTAAGGATTATCAAAGTGCCCGCTTTGATACAACGCATTTTCTTTATTATCCGTTGCAGTTCAAAAAGTATGGACTGGAAGAGTTGAAATGGTTGAATATTATCCCGCGTATTGGTGGACGTTTTACTGCATACAGCGATTCAACAGATTCACCAATTTCCACTGAAGATCTTATGAAGATGTTCCTGGTGAACTCTGCTACAGATAACAGTCGGTTATCAATCCGGAATTATGATAATCGTGGCGGATCCCAGGCTCGTTTTATTGGAGAAGCTGGCGTAGAAGCCAATACCAAATTCAGCTATGCCTGGCAGAATGTCCGTAATGTTTTCTGGCGGTTGGACGGCTTGCGGCACGTTGTGGAACCTTATGTGAATTATACCTATATTCCCGAGCCCACAGTTGATCGGGAATATCTTTATTATTTTGATGATATTGATCGGATTGATCGACAGAATTTCATCCGACTCGGGGTAATTAATCGATTGCAGACTCGGCGCGGTTCTTTTGGCCATGAAGTCGTTTATGACTGGTTGCGTATGGAAAACTATTACGACTATTTCATGCGTACTGACAATGGGTTCAACAACGGCGGGGATTTTTGCACAAAGATTACCTTTAATCCGACACAGCGTTTGTCGTTGAGTACATTTTTTTCTATTGATGCTGGTGGCAATAATGACCATGAAGCTGAAGCAATTCGCCGTGGCAGAGAAGCTGGCCGTCCCGGTATAAGCAACAGCTGGTTGAATCGTTGGAATGTTACAGCTAAATACGAATTATTCCAAGATTGTACGATTTCTCTATCGTATCTGTATCACGATGCATATGCAACCCGTTCGACTTATTCTATGGGCAGTACATTGACTGACTTGGAATCGGGGACTGCATTTGATAAATATTATTGGGATCGCTCCCAACAGCTGCGCACGGGTATTACGGTTCCACTTTGGACAGATAGAACATTTTTTGGCTCGTATGATATTTTTTATGACTTTGAAATGGGGATGATTCGTGAGCAGCGGGTCAGATTAATGAAAGTTTTGCACTGCTGGACTGTTGCTGCTGAATTTGCTCAGGATGTCAGTTATGATAGCGATGGAGATAAAGATTACGATTATTCCTTTTTTGTTACTGCATATTTAAATGGTTTATATGGCCCGACGTCGCAGGCTCAGTCTCAAGCTGTGGCGGCGTTCCGGACGTTGCAGGGAGGCAATTGATTTATGTTGATTGTAACGGGAGCTGCCGGGCTGATCGGTAGTGCAATAATTTGGCGGCTGAATCAGGAAGGCGTGGATGATATTTTGGCGGTTGACCACCTTGGAACTGGGGAAAAATGGAAAAACCTCCGTGCACTTCAATATGCCGATTATATGGAAAAAGACGATTTTCGCCGACGGTTGTCTGAAGGAGAATTCAATAAACTTCCGGTCGAAGGAATTTTTCATATGGGGGCATGTTCCGCTACGACGGAGCAGGATGCTACTTACTTGATCGATAATAATTTTCATGCGACAAAAGAGCTTGCAGAGTTTGCGGCTGATCGAAATATCCGTATGGTTTATGCTTCAAGCTGCGCCACTTATGGTGATGGTGCGTTAGGTTACAATGATGATGAGTCGAAGATTGAAGCGTTGCGTCCGTTGAACATGTATGGTTATTCCAAGCAAATGTTTGACTTGTGGGCGCGTCGGCGCGGATTGCTCAAAGTGCTGACAGGGTGTAAGTTTTCGAATGTGTATGGCCCCAATGAACGGCATAAGGCGGAAATGCGCAGTGTGGTCTGTCGGGCATATGAGCAGATCACGGCGACTGGAAAATTGAAGCTTTTTCGTTCATATCGTCCGGAATATGCAGATGGTGAGCAGAAACGTGATTTTCTGTATGTGAAAGATGCTGTGGATATGGTTCTTTTTCTGTTCCGCCATCCGCAGGGATTTGGGCTATATAATATTGGCAGTGGGCGCGCAGAGACTTGGAATGCATTAGCGGCTGCGGCATTTAAGGCTTTAGATAGGCCGGTGAATATTGAGTATATAGAAATGCCGGAACAGCTGCGCGGAAAATATCAGTATTATACTAAAGCGAATATGGAAAAATTGCGCGCGCTTGGGTATTCCCGGGAAGCAACCAGCCTTGATGCTGCGGTTGAAGACTATTTTCGAAAATACCGTGTTCCTGATCTGTATTTGGGCGATTGATGCGAACAAAGAGTGATGGTCGGAAGGGGGGAACACCTGAACGGGTGCTGTTGCTGGGATGTGATGCGTTGCAGTTGATGCGGGAAGAAAACGTATCTCTGGACGATTATCTGGATATTTATTTGCCGGATCCGGATTTTCGTCGTTTGCTCGGTGCACTGCTGAGTGAATATTTTCGTTACAAAGTTTTGTTTTCGCGAGAATTGGCGGCTTATGTTCGGAAAGTTCCAGCTCCGTATATCTGTGATGTGATTCTGCTCACTTTGATTCAATGCCGAATTTTGCATACGCTGCCTCCACCTGTTGCTGTAGATGTGGCGATTGCCGTATTGCGTCAAAAGGAATCCGGTGCTGTTGCTGCTTTTGCAAACGCAGTTTTACGCAAGATGGTGTCTTCGTCCTGGATTTTATCAGATTCTTCTATTATTGAGTGTTTGCCGCCCGCAGTTTTGAAACATTGGCGTAAATTTTATGATGACCGGACATTAAAAGAATTAGCCAATTGTTTTCTGGCCGGAGGAAAATTTACCTTCCGGGCTTGTGGTGAATATGTTCCGGAAATAGAATGCAGTGCTTTATCGCTGGATTTTTGCGGGCCTTATCGTTTTTATACGGCGGAAAGTGGTGCAGAGCTTGTCAAATCAGAAGCGTTGCGGGAAGGAAAAATTTATATCCAGGATCCGGCCCCAGCAATGTCAGCAACAATGACGCAAGTTCAATGCGGGGCTAAGGTGTTGGATTTATGTGCAGCTCCTGGAGGAAAGAGTTTGTTGTTATGGGAAGGGATGAAGCACAAAGGGACGATTGTTGCCGCAGATCGTTCTACACGACGTCAACGAATGACGCAAGACAATTTCCGAAGATATCATGTTGATGGAGGAAAAGTTATTACTTTTGACGGGGCCCAGGAAAGTAACTGGAAGGCATTGGATTGTAAATTTGATCTGGTGTTTGTTGATGCACCTTGTTCCAATACTGGTGTATTTCGCCGCAGACCTGATGCACTTCATCGTTTTTCGTCGAAGGCGCTCTTGGAAAATCGTTCATTGCAATGGAAACTATTGCAAAATGCAGCGAAAGCCGTTATTTCCGGCGGAACTTTACTCTATAGCACGTGCAGTATTGAGCCAGATGAAAACATGCGCATGATTAAACGGTTTTTGGAACATTATCCGAACGAGTTTGTTCTTGAAGAGGAACGCCAATTGCTGCCGGGGGTTTATCATGATGGTGCTTATGCCGCCCGGTTGCGTCGAAAGTGACTATTAGTGGAAATCGATTCTTTTTTATTAATTGTATTCCTTAGTGATTGTACCTGAAAACGAGGCGGCTTTTGACGAATAATGCCCGTAATTTAACTTGGAAAAGAGCCGTATGACGTCAAATTGAAACGTCGTGTATCCTGGGGGGATATGGAAACGAATTAGGCCTGAGAAGAACAGAAAATATCAGGTCTATACGAGCATGTTATTTAGTCGATTAGGCAAAAGTCAGATATAAGAAGGAAAAAAACTTTCCTAAAAAGTTTCTTTCACTCGCGCTCTTCTTTGTCCAAACCGATTCGAGTAGTATATTGATTCAATTTGTAGACCAATTGGATCACTACAAGCTTGAAAATTAATTCTGCACAAAAACAGGACAAATGCCCGCATTAGTTTTCGGATATTGAACTTGGCTGCCGCAAAAATCACATTCAGCTCATTACCAAACTGCCGTGCAGTTATTCGTTCTATTCGGTGTCCATTTTACGATCTCCGAGCTCTGATTCAATAGCAGACCACCGCTCCGGGTAAGTTTTTTGCGCCAGCGTGACATCGTGGACCGATCAGTCGGATATTCATACTCAAAATAAGTCTCACTGGTAAAATACAGCCAGTAAGAATTTTCAAGCCATTCATCAAGAATGGCTTCATTGCTCAGGTTGCTGGCGTATGTGAAATCATGCAACGCGACCAGCAAACGAACCCGACCAGAGGCACGACCGTTATCTGTGCAAAAGCTTGCCGACAACCTGTCTTCAAACTTTGCCTGTCAATTACATCGACAAGTTTTACCGTCGAATGACGAGGAACAACAATATCACACAACAAGGGGATGAACAAATCGCTTTAACCTTTGATCGTATCTTTACTTTTTATCAGCATTTTGTTAGATTTCTTTCCCTTCCAATGGCTTTCCTTGTAATAATATACATATACCAGTAATCGTTAATTTTTTATATTGAGAACCAATGAATTGAAGGCTTTTCATGCTCAATTGAAGAAGAAACGGAAAAAGCCCTTTAGGAATATGATAAAACGAAATCAAATTGAACGCTTCTTGGGAGAACAATAAACTCTGATGGGTTTTACAGAGTTGCCTTTTCGTGCAAATCTCATGTAGCAATAAACAGAAAGCGCTAAGAAGAAAATTTTCTTCTCAACGCTTTCTTTTTAAGTTAAAACAGTAGAGCTCTATTGCTGATTCTGTGTCGTTTTCTTACTTTTTTTCACTCGGAAACTCAAGAATGCAATACCTCCTACAATGATAATGAGGGAAATCAATAACTCAAACATGTTGTCTTTGAAAAACTGCAAAGCAATCTGGGAATCAGCAGCTTGCTTGACGTCAACAGCGTTTTGCTTCGGTACATAGCGTTCCTGCAGCTTCTTCGCTTGGGCCATCATATCCGTACCAGGGGTCGGTAGAGCAAATACATCATTGCTGAATAGCAACCCAAGGACCGCTCCCCGCAAGTCAACTCGTTCAATGTCGTTTCCATTTGAATCAAGTTTCCAGATACGGTACAGAAACGGCTTAGTTTCGTCGGATCCGGCAAGTAAGCGGTACTCGGCCACCCCATCCGGAGCAGCATTGCGATCTACCGCTGATGCCAGAAAAAGTTTACTCTTAACTCCACGCCCTCTGGTCGGTCCTTTGTCTTCAATTGTATAGGCATCGGTTGAGAGCGTTTCTGTTAATGTTTGGAAAACCTTTCCACTCAGCACCGGGTTTTCTTCAGCAGAATCAGAGACTGCCCCTTCAGGCGAGACCCGATAAGAGCCGGACGGTAAATAAAAATCACTGCCTGTATAATCACTTCCCGCAAAATGGTCACAACGGCCTTGAATTGTACCATCATCGCCAACTGACCGGAAGTAAACATCCGTATATAATACAGGATCTTCAAAGCGGGAGGATACAACAAAAAAATTGGTTTTCTGAGTGTAGTCAAGTGTCTTTTTTAAAGATTCCGGTAGTTCTCCAGCAAAAACTCCCAGCCCTGTGGCAAGAGCAATTCCAGCAAAAGCCATCCAACGTTTCATCTTTTCCTCCTTTGTTCTTTTCTTGCTGACGCGGTTATAATATAAATTACGATTTATTTTATGATATGCAATGCAATTGAACCAAAAAGAGAAAAAAATATTCGGATGGTATAGGAATCCATCCGAATTGTCTCGAGAAACTGTGAAAATTTAACCAAGAACGATTTTTTTGATATTCTTTTTGCCGGCTTTTAACAGGACTGCCCCATCCATGAAATCAGCTTTTTTCACGGCCAGATTGACATCACTGATTCGCTTGTCATTTAAATATGCTCCTCCGCCAGCAATAAGACGGCGCACTTCACCACTTGATTTGGCCAGCCCTGCTTCTGTAAAAAGTTTGACTACCCACATACCGTCGCCGTCAAATTCTGAAGCCGCAACTTCAACAGTCGGTAATGATGCCGATACTGCCGCTGTTTCGTTGATATTGAAAATCGTACTGGAGGTCGCAATCGTATGGTTCGGATCTGCAAAACCGAATTTGCTTCCCGCCGCAAGGTATGCTTTTGTTGCTTCTTCTTCGCCATGGGCAAGTTTTGTCGCTTCAAAAGCAAGGATTTCTTTTGCCCTGTTAATTCCGGGAGCTTCAGTGGTGACCAAACGGTCGATTTCTGCTACAGGGAGTGTCGTAAAGTAGCAGAGCAGCGTCCGGACTTGAGCATCTTCTGCATTTCGCCAGAATTGGTAGTAATCAAAGACACTGGTGCGGTTGACATCAAGCCAGACGTTGGCTCCGCCTGCCGTTTTGCCAAACTTTTTGCCGCTGCTGTCAAGAAGAAGCGGGAAGGTCATGGCGAAGACTTCGTTCTGATTCATTTTGCGTGTTAATTCTACCCCAGCAACCATATTTCCCCACTGGTCCTGTCCGCCAAATTCCATCTGGCAGTTCAAATCGCGATTCAAAACATAGAAATCGTAGGCTTGAAGGATGGAATAGTTAAATTCCAGAAATGATAATCCGTTTTCAAGACGCTGCTTTACTGATTCCTGAGCTAACATGCGGTTGACGCTGAAGCGATACCCGATTTCCCGCAGAAAATCGATATATTTGATCCCTTCAAACCAGTCAAGATTGTTGACGAAATAAGCTTCCCCGTCTGCAACAGAGATAAACCGTGAAAGCTGTTTTTTCAGTGCTTCAGCGTTTGCTGCAACTTCTTCTTTGGCAAGTACCGGGCGGGCGCTGATGCGGCCGGATGGGTCTCCGATCTGGGCCGTTGCGCCACCAACCAGTACAATCGGAATATGACCCGCTTTTTGCAGCAGGCGCATAGCCATGATGGGCAGCAGGTGTCCAATATGTAAACTGCTGCCAGTCGGATCAAAACCTACATAAAAGGCAATGCGTTCAGTCGAAAGTTTCTTTTCGATCGCTTCGGCGTCTGTTTCCTGGTAGACAAAGCCGCGGTCGTGCAGTTCCTGATAGATACTCATTTGTTTGATAGTTCCTTATTGTTGATCGCTATGAGAGAATTTCAAAAAAAAAGCGGCGCCGGAAACGGCACCGCAATCGGATAATCCCCAAACTTGTCATTTTCAGATTATGACCCGACGCTCCTCCGTCCGGGAGGTCCCATACACAGATTCATAACGGTATCGCGCCAAGTTCATCATAAAATATCTTCCAATTTCGATAAGTCCCTTTACTGTAAACGGTCAACTGGTGTTTGTCAAATATTTCCCGATAAAAACAGTGATTTTCATTCGTTTCCCAAAAAAACAATTGAAAAAAAAAATTGCACATGTATAAATATTCCCAATTGTTGATTATCACCAACAAACAGGGAAAAAAGGAAAAGAACTATGCAGACCATGACGAGCAGGGCTCCGCACCAGTATACCTGCGGAACGCTTACTTACACGAAAGTAACGCTGATCATGCTTTTTTTCTGGCTTTTGCTGGGCATGATGAGTTATGTAACCGCAGCAGGGATTGTACAGGCAGTCCTTCCGATTCAATTAAAACATCAGGGGGCAACCGATAACAGTATCGGGGTAATCATGTATACGATTAACAGTATCTTCAATGTTACTGTCTGTCCTTACGTAAGCTTTAAAAGTGATCGTTGTCGAAGCAAATGGGGAAGGCGTATTTTTTACATTATTACTACGCTTCCTTTTATGACTGCTGCATTCCTGCTTTTTGCATTCAGCGCTGACCTCGGGAATTTCTTCCAAGCTCATTTCAGTTTTCTTGCTGCAACTGCACCGTCAACCGTTACTCTCTTTTTTCTGGCTGTTGCCATGGTTATTTATCAGTTTTTTGAAATGTTTGTTGGATCGGTGATCTGGTATATTTTTAATGATGTCGTCCCTCAACAGTTCCTGGCTCGGATCAATGCGATTAACCAGCTGGTTACCGCCGGCGCACTGGCGCTTTTCAATCATTATCTTTTCCAATATTCTGAAGCCTATTTTCGGGAGATTTTCATTGGTGTGGCAATCTTGTATTCCATTGGTGTCGGTTTGATGTGTTTCATGGTTAAAGAGGGCCAATATGCTCCGATCAGTGAATCTATTTCCAGCCACACTACCGGACAGAACTCTCACAATTTGTTTGGTAAAATCTACAATGGTGTCATTGGGCTGATGAATTTCTTTTACGAAAGTTTTTCTCATCCATTTTATGGGATCCGTTACGGGATGACCGCCTGCATGACTGTGGCATCGATGGGATTGGTCACGTACGGGACATTTTTTTATCAGGCAATGGGGTTGGATTTAACAGGAATCGGCGAAATGAACGCGATTTGTGGAATTGTCCCGTTAATACTGGTTTATTTCGTTGCGCAGTTTATTGACCGATGGCATCCGGTAAGAGTAAGCCTGTATGCCAACATTTTCCTTTTACTTACTCCACTGGCGTTGTGGAAATGGGTTTTTGTGACATTGCCGGCAACACAGTTTTGGGTGATTACGCTACTGACTCTGCTTTTTTCACTCTTTTTGCTGTTATTGCAAGGCGGAGCTAATTTACCAATGGAAATGATGACATTCCCGAAATCTCGTTTCGGTCAATTCTGCTCTGCTCAAGCCATGGTTCGTTCTGCTACAACCGGTATTATTGGCGGTACTGCAGTCGGGATGTTTTTTGACTTGTTTCGCGTTGCTGGAGATGAGTTCGTCCATTACCGTTACGTTTTTCTCTGGACTGTATTATGGACGATTCCGGTTGTTATTTTGACTTACATCCTTTATCGTAAATGGGGACACCTGGGAGGGGTAAAAAAATACCACGCTCCGGCAAAATGGTCGGAGACAGGTTACGAAGAAATGCCGGCCCCTGAGACAACTGCTCCGAGCAGTCGGTATCTGAAGATTGCAGTTGTACTTTTTGACTGCAATTGTATTGTCCTTTTGCTCGGTTCAATAGGATTTTATTTTTATGCCATAAAGCGGGGAGCTGCCGGATGTGCGGGTAATTTCCTTCTTTGGACGGTGCCGGCCGCAATTGTTTATCTTCTGGTTTGGGCTTTAGTTCGGTTTCTCCTTCTGAGAGATATCCGGCGAGTTAAAACGGGGCAAAAACCATTTAATGGCATTCCCCACCACGGTGTTTTGATTGTGGTCGGCGTCAAGCATGTTATGTTGACCGGGCTGGCAGTGTATCAGACATGGCTGGCGGTGGATTGGGCGGTTGTGCAAATTTCCGGGCAGAATTTGTCTGAACCTATTTCCAATATGACAACGGGAGCTCCGCTTCTGTGGCTTTGTGAAATTACTACCGGAATTGTTCTGGCATTCCTTTTTTATCTGGTATGCAGAATGGAACGGGGATTTTCCGAAGAATTGGATACTCCCAGCAGTCTTGACGATAATAATATCCTTCGTTCAGTGTTTGTCCGCAAAGAGAAAGCGTGAGTTTTAATTTTCCCATAACAAATTGTTCGGCAGAAAGATTGATGGAAATAGTATTATTCCAACCGGAAGCCCGGTTGGAATAATACATGTGAGAAAATCAGTTTCTGTTAATGGTCAAAAAGGATGCGGCGGGTGGTTGCTGCCTTTGCTGCTTCGTCAGCGCCGAAAGTATCATTGGCAGTGGGAAGATCAGGAATAAGCCACATCCGTTGTAATGCTTCAATCTTCATGCCGGTTGCGTCTGAAAAGCACCCCGGACCGATCTTGGTAAGCGGTAGAGATGGGGAGTTTCCAGGTATGGATCCAAGCATCATAGCTCCGTACCAGTATGTTTTCAATTGGCCGCTCGGATCATTGACTGCCGGAAGGCATTCTATTTCTATCGGCATGGTAATGGATAGAACCATGCCCTCGGAGAAAGGCCCATCGAAGGCAACAAGACCATTTCCCTGTAAGCGGAATGAATATTCTTTGCCACTTTGATCAGAGACTTTGACTGTTCCCAATTTTGCTCCAGGGACGAGGGCGTAAGCAATTGTTTTCAGATTGGCCGGGAGACGGTGAATTGTTAATTTTGCATCTGCTGTATGCGGATAGTCGGTTTCCAAGGTAAATTCCCCATCGCTACTGATAAAATTCAGTGCTGCAGGCAGATAAATTTCCAGAATCCCATTTTCTAATGATGCTGCTGAAGCTGCGCGTTCAAAAAGTCCTTCGCCGCCACGCATTGTGCAACACCATGTCGCTTCATAAAAGGCAACGGCAATATCCTCTTGACCAGGGCGAGGACAGTTATCACCTCCGAAACCTCCATTGGGGCGTTGTGCCCGTTCAACGCCGGTGTGCCAGATCCTTAGCGCTGTATCCAGGTAATGCGCATCGGAAGTTGCACGATAAAGCTGCATCGCTAAAATAAATGAGTCGACAATCGCGCAAGGTTCTGTCCAAGTATCGGGACGGTCGAACCAGTTGTAATTTGCGTAATGCGCGCTCATACCTTCCCGAAGATAAGTCGCGAAAACTTGCTTGGCCATTTGCAGTGCCGGTGGGTATTGCGTCAATTTCCAATATCGCATCAGGCCGCGTCCCATTGTTAAAGAGGCATGGGTTTGGGCTTTGATTGCAATCAGATTAATTTGAGAAAATTTATCAACAATTTCTTCGCAAATTGGCTGAAATTCTTTGAGGCGTCCCGTGATTTCCAATGCCTGTACCAAGCCGTCAAAAAAGATGAATGCACAGCCAATATCCGTAGATAACAACCAATTGCCGCTTTTTTGCGCAACGATTGAACCTGATGGGCCGCCATCCAAGGTACGGGATTCGACTGTCATTGGATATTTTTTGTATTCCCCTGCAAGAGGAGGAACCAGGTTATCAATGATGATATGAATGCGGCGGAGTAGAGCTGGGTCGTTGTTTCCCAGATAACTTTCGCAAAGGCCTCGGAGCAGCCA
>CALGPR010000169.1 GCA_937960425.1 uncultured Lentisphaeria bacterium | reverse complement strand
GCGCGTAAAGATGATTCAGGTAAAGATTAACAGAAAGCCGGCAAGCGCACCAAGAAGGTATCCAAGTAATTGTATTATTGTTAAATGCTTCCCCGAGGCGTGATTGATCATTTGGTGCAATTCTGCCATATTCATTTTTTTGACAGAACTTTCAATTTTGCCCGAAAGATCCAGCTTGGAAATCAATAAATTCCCATCTTGTCGGAGTTTTTTTGATACGAAAACTTGCGCAAGCGGAACAACTAAGTTGGATACCGCTTCCCACAATTCATTTTGTCGCAGCCAGTAATCGACTATTTCCGGAATCTTTTCCGAGAGGTATTGTTTCAGAAAAACAGCAGCATTTTCTCGGTGTACAGCGATAAAGCTTTCCAATTGAACTGCAGCTTCTGGGGAATTGAGATAGTCATGCAGTTTCAAAGTTAAATGTACCAGCCCTTTACTGATCGCTTCATGCGTTTCCGCTTCGTCAAGTTTTGCTTCCAATTGAGTTTGGATTCTCCGCCAGTTAAGGTAGTCAACCAATTGTGCTGCAAACTCATCTGCGTTAAAAAAATTGACTAGAAGGGGATATTCGTTTCTAACATATTCTTTGACTCCTGTGCGAAGATTATCCCGGAGAATTTGTGTCAGGCCACTGGAATTTTCTTTTAATTCCGCTACAATCCCCGCCGCAAGAAAGACACGGTTTTTTTCTTCCCCAAGATATCTTACGACGATTTTATCGTAAAGTATCCCCAGCTTTTCCGCAGTCAAATTTTCACGAATTGCCCGCCGAATAGCATTTTCGATATAAGGCAGGAGAAATGCCGCAATTTTTGCACTGTTTTTCCGAAAAAAAACATTGACTTGATTACGAAGATCTTCCAGCAGAATTGGATTTTGCAGGTATTCTCGCACCATATTCCCCAATTGGTCAGAAAGATCTTCCGTTTTGAGTAAATACTGCGGAATGATTTGGCCCAATTCACTTCCCAACTCGTCTTTATTGCGGGGAATAACTCCTTGAACAAAAAAACACTTTTTCTCATAAGGCCGGAAAAGTAGCCAGATTGCTATCCAGTTGGTCAGATACCCGACAGCCGCTGCGGTCAGTATTGGCATGAGCCAATTGCGAATCCAGATTGGAACGATAAACAACATATAATGGTTGTTGATTGCCAACAGGGGAAGTGCCGCTATTGTCACCCAACTGATGATTTTGATAAGAAGTTCCAATTTTTTCATACAGTGATACTCTCCGATTTGAGTACGACAAGCTGCTTCAATATATCATCATGCAGGAGGAAACCAAGTCTTTAAGCAGCTCTTTTTTTGCATACCACAAGAAAAATCAAAAAAATACCAGTGGTATTATATTAGAATATACCAAAAGTGAATAATTTAGAGATCGTGGCATGGAAGTATTTCAAAAAACAAGATTTATAC
>CALGPR010000168.1 GCA_937960425.1 uncultured Lentisphaeria bacterium | reverse complement strand
TAATAGTGGAAGGGCACCGGAGAAGTTTTACGAACGACTTTACTGTCTGGGAGCACTGTATTGCCAACCGTACGGTTTCCGCTCCAGCTGTATATTCCCAGCCCATGAGCTTTTAAGTAGTCATAAACTCCTTTGCAAGCGGCGGCATTGGTTGTGGCTTTAACATGAAGCTGGTTATCTTTAGCCTCATATTCATAGACGGGACAGCCATTTTCCGGAGGAAGTGGTTCAAATGTGATTCGGGCTGCAAGCTCCGGGTCAAACCGTTTGACAACTTCCAAAGCAGCCTGGCCTGCCGCTGTTTCAGATCCTGCGGCAGGCATCAGGGCCGATATACTCAGACCTAACATGTAAATTAAAATCCTTGTTTTTGTGTTCATAGGTTATTTTTGAACATCCCTTCGCTATCGGAGTATTCGTATGCGACGGAGAAATATAAAATCTTCCTACTATATGGCAAAAAACAGACGCTTGCAAATCGATTTAGTTGCTTTTCTGCTTTTTCTTAATATTCATACAAAACATAACTGCCGGCGTGATCAATCTCAATTGCTAAATTCCCTTCTTCTGTAACAGTTGCTTTACCCGTCCCCGCGAGAAGTTTGAGGGGCTGCTTCATGGTCAATGGGAACGGTAGAAGGATGCTTTTTCGGGATTCTTGATTGCCGAGTTCCCGGAAGAAAAGAAAATAGCCGTGATTTGTGGCACGATTGCAGGAATGAAAACCGCAGATTGCCTTGCCATCCGGTTCATCTCCTATGGCAAAGATTTCACCATGGTGAATTTGGGGCCGCAATTGCTGATAAAGTGCCATGATTGTGTGGAGAGTCATCCGGTTTTCTTCTGGTAGAGTTGAGGGGGTCATCCAGAGAAGAGGATTGGCGAAAAACGCAATCATTGCCCAGTAGTCAAAGGGGTATTGACAGGGATGGGGATGATTGGAGAGTTTGGTCTTGTACAGTTCTTCATTGATGTCAGCCGGATTGGCAATTTCGATCTGTAACGTCTGGATGCGGGTGAAATGTGCCAGTTGCCATAGCGTTCGCAAAATGATTTCCGGGTGGTAGCCACGGGCCCACAAGTGGCAGGCATAGCGGTTTTCCAGAAAAATATTGCCGTACTCTAAAAAATGAAAATACCCTGGCCGTTGCCCGTTTGTCGTATCCAGATTCAGGTAAATATCCCCATGGGTTTCGCTCCGGAGCTTTTCAAAAAGTCGGCGTAGATTTTGTTCGCTTTCGTAGGTACGCAGCATCACTGCGTCAATTTTGAATAGAGAAAAACCATATTTGCGATGAAAATCGAGAACCCAGGCTGCTGTTTTTTCCCAGTCGCGATATTCCTGATTACAGGAGGGAGCAAGCCACAAGGCCGGTTGAATCCCTGCGTCTTTGGCATCTTTTTTTACCTGTTCGAAAGAACCTCCAAGTTTCGGAGAGATTTTCCAATAGTCATCATTAACTGGTTTGTTTTCTACAACAATTTCCGCCAGTCCATTACCGGATTGCCAGCCGTCATCGATTTGATAGTGTGTGGCGCCAACTTCCGCCGCGGCCTTAAAATCGGTACGGAAAAAATCTCCGGAAACACGAGAAGGAAAGTTGCCGCATCCCCAGGGATTGACAACAATGGCACTGTGCCGTTCTTCAAAAGGATACCTATCCCTTAAAAATTGTTTGAGCTGCCACTCACCTTCTTCTGGCGTTTCATAAACAATTACGACATGCCGATAACTTTGAAAAGACTTCTCCGGCGAAAATTCACCGGGTTGGAATCCTGCTGTACAGGAATAAAGTTCTCCATTGGACATGCGGAAGTCATGCCGCTCATAATCACGGCATTCCCGAGATGGCGGTGCTTCATGCAGCACAATGATTCCCGCACCGTTGTCGTTCGAGGCATAAAAAAGACTGCCTGTACTGCGATCCCCGGCAAAAGGATGATCTATGACCAGATCATCAGTGTAATCCGTTCTGCCAATTAGTTCAACAGTACGCCTTGGGATAATATTTTTTGCTAACTTCAGATGGTCGACACAGCTTTCCATGCGGTCAATGCCGCCAAGCTCTTCGGCTCCCCGGGTAGGAAGATTACCTCGGCCGTTCCAATACAGTTTTGGCATAACCTGCGCCTGAACAGTAAATTCACTGCTGATGGCCGGTAAGCCGGGATGGATCCGCCAGATTCTCGAATAAAGAGTCTGTTCAATCGGATCATGGATTGTCATTGTCACTTTGACATGTTCCTTTTCGTGCCATGAGGCGGGAACAAGATCTGCATTCAAAGCGATGATATGAAATGGGTTTTCTAATTTTGCACGACGAAGGCCGATAGCGGCAAAATCAGCATTTTCTTCTGCCGGACTTGCAAGTTCCTGTCCGGTGCTTGTTTTCAGAGAAATCGTACGGGGTGTTCCCCAACTCAAGTCAAAAGTACGGGTAAAGTGAGAATTGCCAAGAATCAGTTGGGAATCATCTCTGCATACTGAAATATCAGCATGGTGGAATAAATAAGTCATCGTGCCATCCCCATTTTTTTGTCAGATTTTCAGGGTAATTTTGAGTTTCTTTTTCAAAAGTATTGCTGCCGCGGAAATGACAATAACTGCGAGCAGCGTTGCGAAAAATCCGGCAATCGGGGTAATTTCTCCGATTGAGTAAAATCCGTCCCACAAATTGCAGGTCCTTAAAATTGCTGCAAAGAGATCATGGAAAACGTATGCC
>CALGPR010000167.1 GCA_937960425.1 uncultured Lentisphaeria bacterium | reverse complement strand
ATCTGACTTGCAGATATACGATCGACTTTCTGAAACGCTTTTAGCGGATCTGGAAGCCGGGAAACGGGTTTTGTTGTTGTATCATCGCGATAACCTCGGACAATATGGTTATTTGCCGGGAGCATTAGACCGTTTCAAACCCTGTATTTGGGATAGAGGCAGTAATTTGGGCGGTATTGTCAATGCGTCTTTTGTACGTGAAGCATTGGCGGCGGAAGATGGATTCTTTGATGCTCAATTCCAAAGTCTATGCGAAGGAGGGTATAAACTTGATCTTGACCATTTCCCCGGAAACGCAGAAGAATTGATTTGCGGGGTGGATAAACCTGTGCGTGACCGTATGAAGGGCCTGATACAGAAGGTGAAAGATTTCCTGCCGGATGACACGTTGCGTAATTTTAATTATTTAACTTCCTGGAAAATCGGGAGTGCGACGCTGATCGTTTCGACCTTTCAGACAACTTCTGCAGGAACCAATCCCGCAGCTGGTACCTATTACGCAGCGCTGGCGGACTGGGCGGCAACACACGAAAGTACCGGAGCAATGACGCTGGAAGAGCTGAAACAGTTTATTACTTCTGCCGAAGTCATCCATGAGGATGTAATGAATCACTTCTGGGAGCTTGACAATAAACCGGTGGAAGATACTCTTTTCTGGGAAGAATGTGGTTTGGATCTTTCCAAAATAGAGTAACTGTTTTTGTTGCAATACGCTTTCGGCTGAAAAGAAGAGAGCGCGAAAAACAAAATGCGTTGCAGAAATTGCTTTTCTTCGGGGTATAAACAATCTTCAGGATGTCTTTCGCGGTTGCTTTTTCATCTTTTTGGCTTATTTTATAACACCGCTATGAACACAAAAGATGGAAGGAACGATTATGCATCGAGAACGAATGAAATACCTGCGTGCGAAAGCCGGCGTTTTGCTGGAGCTTTTGCAGCGCGACCTTTTCGGAAAATCTCTTGACTTTGACGGGGAAGTTGCCGTAACTGCGGAGCCGCTTCCTTTTGCCGAAGCAGTCAAGTTGCCCCGGAAAAAAGTTACCAGAGGTGAAGTTTGGGGAACCGACTGGGAATGTGGATTCTTCAAACTCCATGCTGTTATTCCTTCAGAATGGGCGGGCCATGCCGTTGTCGCAAAATTGAATCTCGGCGGCGAAGGTTTGCTTTTTGATATGGACGGTAAAGCTATTCAGTCAGTGACAAACTCTTCGCTCTTCAATGCGACCTATTTGCGAGAACTTGTCCCGGTGACAGATAAGGCGCAAGGTGGCGAATCTGTTGATTTTTATGTAGATGCTGCTGCCAATGACTATTTCGGATTGGATTGGCGCATGCGTCCTCGTTCCATTGATGAGGCAAAACTGGGTGCAACCGGGTTGATTCGCGCAATGGAAATCTGGACATTTTATCCGGAAGTCCAAAGTTTGTATTTTGATGTGGAAGTGATTTATGGTTTACTGCGAACCATGGACGATAATTCTTACCGGGCACGTCAACTTGCAGCAATCCTGAGCAAAGCTTCGGATCTCTATGCC
>CALGPR010000166.1 GCA_937960425.1 uncultured Lentisphaeria bacterium | reverse complement strand
ATGAATTTTTTCAGAAAAATCAGTAAAAAAAGTCTTTTCCTGGCTGTGTTTGTGCTGGTGGGGACTTTATTGGCTCCACTTTTTTCTCCTTCCGGTTACTCCGCTCCGTTACTCGCAAATACAGGAATTGGAGCAGAATCCGGAGCTGCACCATGGCTTATACGTGTTGTCGGCAAGGCTTGTAATGCCGGAGAATTGGTACAGATACTTAGCACACTTCGCGTGCGCAATTTAGCTTCTTTGCAAAAAAATACAAGCAGCAAGAACGCTCAGTCCACTGGAGTTGTTCCTCTGGGCGCCTGCAGTACAACGTTTCTTACTACTTATTGTATTATTTGTGCACTTTCGTATGTATTGCTTCACAGGCATTTCCTATCTGTTTTTTGCCCCATTCAGACTTTCCGGCGAGTGAATCCAGTACGCGCCGGGCCCGGTTTGTAATTATTTCTTCCATTGCCAGCAACGGGGGAGGGGTAAGCTATCTTCCCTGGGGTTCTCTTTCTTATTATGTTTTACTGGTTATTGCCGTACCTTTTTTATTGATGGCAATAATTTTATAATCAGCAGGTTATTACTATGTCTACTGCCATTGTTTCCGATACTGTTGCCAAACAAACGGATTCTCGTAAGGAACAACAGAAAAAAAATGCTCTATCTTGCAATGCAGGAGCTACTGTTGCAGATCTTATCACTTCTGTTCCGGAAAGTATTTATTCTCTACTTTTTGAAAATCCTTCTGAACGAAAATTGCGCAGATTTCGTTCGTTAGTAAAAAAAATTAATCAGCTTGAAGAGTCTTACATCTCGTTATCCGATGAAGAACTAAAAGCCAAAACCCAGGTATTTCGGCAACGTGTGCAAGATGGAGAGACATTAAAACATCTTTTGCCAGAAGCATTTGCTGTCGTAAAAAATACTTGCCGGCGCCTTTATGGAAAAACGTTTAACGTTCGTGGATTGGAAACACTTTGGGATATGATTCCTTATGATGAACAGCTTTTTGCTGGAATCGTTATGGAACAATGTGGCATCGCGGAAATGGCAACGGGTGAGGGGAAATCCCTTGCTGCCGCTTTCCCGTTGTATCTGCATGCCATAGCAGGAAAAGGTGCCCATCTCGTCACGGTCAATGAATACCTTGCGCAGCGGGACGCTGAATTTATCGGTTCGATTTTCCGCTTTCATGACCTTACTGTCGGGTGTATTATTGAAAATCAATCCCCGGAAGAACGACGGAATGCTTACCTTTGTGATGTGACTTATGGCGTCAATAGTGAATTCGGGTTTGATTACCTTCGCGACAATGGGATGGCCCGCCGGGTGGATGATGTCGTTCAACGGGAACTGGAATTTGCAATCATTGACGAAATTGATAGTGTGCTGATAGACGAAGCCAGAACCCCTTTGATTATCGCCGGAAAACGCGATGCTGTTAGTGGACAATTTGACAAGGTTCATGATGCCGTTAAAAGCCTTGTCGATGCTCAAAAAAAACGTATCAGTGAAATTTTACGGAAAAATACCGCATATCTCCACAATAAGGCTGACCATAAATTACTGGTAGACAATTTGCTTTTAGCCAGGCTCGGTATGCCGAAAAATGCTCAGCTTAACCGTTTTCTTGAAGATTCTACTTTGCGGAAAGAAGTCAATCGGGCTGATGACATGTTACACCGGTCAGGAGAAAGTGAAAAACTGCGGGAATTCGTTATGGATCTCTATTTTTCAGTTGATGAAAAACAACGCAGTGTCGAATTAACCGGTAAAGGGCAGGATTTTCTGCATGCTATGGATGCAGATTTCTTCCTTTTGCCTGATCGTGAAAAACTTGAAGAAACAATCCGCAATGACCAGTCGCTTTCACGCGAGGAAAAACGCCTCAAACTGCAAAATCTCATGGCTGCTTATGCTACCAAGATGGAAGATATTCACAATTTTCATCAATTACTTCAGGCTTATTGCCTCTTTGAACGCGACGTGGATTATGTCGTTGCTGACGGAAAAATCGTGATTGTAGACGAACATACCGGCCGCCCAATGGCTGATCGACGATATAGCAATGGCCTTCATCTTGCGCTGGAAGCTAAAGAACGGGTGAAAATCCAGCAGGAAAATACAACTTACGCGTCTATTACCCAGCAGAACTATTTTCGCCTCTATAAAAAGCTTGCGGGAATGACCGGAACCGCCCGGGCTGATGCTTCAGAATTTTACCAAATCTATAAACTGGATGTCGTGCAGATTCCTACTCATCTGCCGGTTAATCGCAAAACAACTCACGACTTGGTCTACCGTACTACTCGGGAAAAATTTCAGGCTATCGCGGAAGAAGTTGCATGCCGGCACAATGCCGGGCAGCCTGTTCTTGTGGGAACCCCTTCGGTTGAAGATTCAGAACGTATCAGCGCACTGCTCAAGTCGAAGCAAATTCCCCATCGCGTTTTGAACGCAAAACAAAATCAGGAAGAAGCCGAAACAATAGCTCTTGCCGGCCAGAAAGGTGCTGTTACCGTTGCAACGAATATGGCTGGCTGCGGGACAGATATCAAGCTGGGGCAGGGGGTCGCTGCTCTTGGGGGCCTTTGCGTTATCGGCAGTTCTCGCCATGATGCACGCCGGATTGATTTGCAGCTTCAGGGAAGGTGTTCCCGGCAGGGAGATCCTGGGGAATCTTTTTTCTTCGTTTCCCTTGAAGATCCCTTCATGCGCCTTTTCGGTCCCAGCGGCATTGTCGCTGCTTTTGCCGGTGAAGTCGGCCGCTCACAACATTTCCTGTCCAGCCCCAAACTGGATAAGGTGATCGAAAGTGCTCAAAAAAAACTGGAAATTCAACATGCTGTCGCCAGAAAACATACTTTGGATTATGACGATGTCTTGAATGCACAGAGAACAGTTGTCTATGGCCTTCGCAAGCAAATCATACAAGGAGAAAATGCCGATGTTATCGATGATATGTTTACTCGCAAAATTGAGCATTGGCTGAAAAAAGCTTCTGAACCCCATCATAATGGAGATTACTGGGATTATTCTTTTAATTGGAATCAACTCGAAGAAATGATTCATGAGGAATGCGGCTTTTCTTTTATTCCAGAGGAACACGGATACGATTCCCGCCAGGATTTGCGAAAGGATAAAGTTCTTGCCGCAGATTTGAAGAAAATCCTCGTCGAACAGTACAATAACGTATTTAGCAATATTCCTGAAGAATATCACGATAGCGTAAAAAACGATCTGCTGCTCAATGCCATTGATGCAGAATGGATGGATCATTTAACGGCAATGGAATCGCTCGGTGACGAAGTAAGTTTGATTGCTTTTTCCCAGAAAGATCCGATCGTAGTATATCGGCATCGGGCATTCGGGCTCTTCGACAATTTCCGTGACCGTGTCACTTCTCGATTGTTGAAAAACGTTGCTATCCTTCGGGCTCAAGTTCCAGTTGCCTGATAAAACGGACTGTTCACTCAAAGATCGCCACATTTTTTCTTTGTGCGGCGATCTTTGACGATCAAGCATTGTCCCGTAAGCGAGGGTCGAGAAGATCACGGAGTTTATCGCCCAGCACATGTAATGCTAAAACGAGAAAAAACATAATTACTGTCGCTCCGGCAACTTCCCACCAGACACCTCGCCATAATCTTTCCTGCCCATCTGCAATCATCATTCCCCAACTGGGAACACTTTGCACTCCCATTCCCAGATAACTGACAATTACTTCTGTCATAATTGCATCGGCAAATCGCAAAGTAAAGTAGATGATGATTAAATGTGATAAATTGGGAATAATGTGGCGGAAGATAATCACCAGAGAAGACGCTCCGGCTACCTTCGCGGCCAGAACGTATCCCTGATTCCGTAATTTGAAGGTTTCTGCACGTACAACCCGACATAAGGTTACCCAACCAGTCAGGCCAATGCCTAGATAAACTGCCAGCATGCCGGGATCAGTATTGAAATTTGTCCCGAGCCATCGTACAATTCCTCCCAGTTCCGGTGACAAAAAACCTTTACCAACCAGAAGTGCAAAGGCAAGAATGAACAGTAATGTCGGCATGGCGGCAAAAGTACTGTATAACCAGACGACAAAATCATCGAGTTTTCCCCCAAAATAGCCAGCAAATGCACCCAGCAATACACCAATTATTGCTGCGATAGATGAGGCAATCACTCCAACTTTAATTGCCGTTCCGGTGCCAGCCAGCGCACGAAGAAATACATCACGTCCCAGGTAATCTGTCCCGAACCAGTGTTCAGACGAGGGGGGCGCAAACCTGTTATCAAGTTCTTCCACTGCATAAGCTGGAGTTTGCTGGTGCGAATAGCAATACACACTGTAACTTTCAAAGACAATTGCAGTGACAAAATAGAGTAGCAGAACAATGACACTGGTCATCGCCCAGCGGTCTTTGAATAACCGCCGCAGAAAATCTTTCCAGCGGGAAGATGTTGCTCCTTTTCCAGTAGTATCCCGCAGCATTTTTCTATTTTTCTCCTTGTGCTGCTGCATAGCGGAGTCGAGTCAGATGAACTTGCAGTAAAGCAATTTCTGCCGGAGTAACCCCATCAATACGACTGGCTTGTGCTAACGAAGTCGGTAGAATTTTTTTCAGTTTTATCAAGGATTCAGCTCGCAACCCCTTCACTGTAGCATAATCAAAATCTTGGGGAATTTCCCAAGATTCCAGTTGGGACAGTTTTTCAATGGCATTTGCTTCCCGATCCAGATATCCTTCATAACGGGCTTGAATCAGCAATTGCCGCCAGACTCTGCGATCTTCAAACTGGTTCATATCCAGATCAAGCAACTCCGGAGCAAACGGGCAGGGGATATTCCCCGGGGTCATTGGCTCAACGCATTGTTTCATCTTCTGCCAGAGACTTTTGCCCTCATCACGTGTATTTTTCGCCTTGTTAATTGCAGCATCCAGGTGCTTTTCATATTGTTGAAAAACACGATATTTTTCTTCTGACAGCAGACCTGATTCATATCCCAGTCGTGCTAAGCGTAAATCTGCATTGTCCTGTCGCATATGCAAACGATATTCTGCGCGACTGGTAAAAAGTCGATAGGGTTCGACAATATCTTTGGTTACCAGATCATCGATCATTACCCCGATGTAAGAATTTGTGCGGGAAAGTTCAAAAAGCGGCTTCCCAGCAGCATACAAAGCAGCATTTGCACCTGCTACCAAACCTTGCCCTGCCGCTTCTTCATAGCCGCTGGTCCCATTGATCTGGCCCGCAGAAAAATAGTTTTTACAGTGTTTGCATTGAAGAGATTTATTTAACTGATCCGGATAGAGAAAGTCATATTCAATGGCATAAGCGTAACGGGAAATTACTGCATTTTCCATCCCGGGAACTGACTGGATCATTTTTTTCTGTATTTCAGGTGGCAAACTGGTAGAAATTCCATTGATATAGTATTCATCTGTATATTCTCCTTCCGGTTCCAGATAGAGCAGGTGACGGGGATGATCGGCAAAACGTACTACCTTATCTTCAAAAGATGGACAATAGCGTGTCCCAATACCCTTGATCACCCCTCGATACATCGGAGCCAACATCAAATTATCTCGGACAATATTGGCCGTTTCCAGTGTCGTATAGACTTGAAAGCAAGGCATATTCCGTCGTTTTGCCCGAGGAAGGTAATCGGGAATATCCCAATGAGAAAATCCTTCTTCAACAGGATCGGCAATTTGTTCTGCCATCGCCGAAAAATCGATCGTTTTTGCCAGAATGCGGGGAGGAGTCCCGGTTTTTAATCGTCCTAAACGTAATTTTAAATCCCTCTGCATCGATTCAGAAAGATAGGATGCCGGAGGATCTCCCGCTCGTCCTCCTGGGAAGTTTTTTAAGCCGTAATGCAACAGGCCGCTTAAAAAAGTTCCCGTCGTTTGTACTACCGCCTTGGCTCGGATATTTTCCCCTAAAAAAGTCGTAATCCCCGCAAGCTCTCCATTTTCCATATAAAAAGAAACAACTTCGGACTGTAAAATATCAAGATTTTTCTGCCGCTCCAAAGCAAGTTTCATGCCGCGCTGATAGCAAACTTTGTCACATTGAGAGCGGGGGGACCAGACAGCCGCTCCTTTCGTTTGATTTAACAGACGGAATTGAATTGTTGCTGCATCTGTTACGATTCCCTGCATTCCCCCCAAAGCATCAATTTCGCGAACTACCTGCCCTTTGGCAATTCCACCAACAGCTGGATTGCAGCTCATCTGGCCGATGTGATCCATATTGATCGTAACCATAAGTGTGTTCGCTCCAAGACGGGCTGCTGCAAGGGCTGCTTCACAACCAGCATGTCCCGCTCCAATTACTATCACATCATATTCTTGAGGGCGTTTCATAATAATGTTCTGCTTCAATTCTTCTTCATAATCTTCCATAGCAATATTGTTTTCCGATTTTATTCCCGGAAACGCAAAGAATGTATTATAATACATTCTTTTACAAAAAATACAATTCTCTTCTTTATTTTCCTATCGCTTTCTATTCCGCACCCCCTCGCCCGGGTAGATAATTATTAAAAAAACATAACGCATATTATGCGACATTATAAATGTTGTTGTTTTTGACTTGATTCTTGGCGATAATGCTGTATGATTAGTCAGGAAGGAACATTTAAGAAAAGTTTTTTTCTAAACAAATTAAGAGGAGTGAAAAATGAAAGAAGCATCAATTGCAATTGTATATGCCTCAAGATTTGGTCACACGAAAATGCAGGCTGAAGCTATTGCTCGCGGGGCTTCGGCTAATTCTGCAGTTACGGTGAAGCTTTACACTGCTGGAGAGGCGATAGAACGGATTGATGAACTGGATCATTTCGATGCAATTATTTTCGGTTCTGCGACTTATATGGGGAATATGGCATCAGAAATGAAGAGCTTTATTGAACATGCTGCGGGGAAATGGCTGAATCGATCCTGGAAAAATAAAATCGCTGGAGGATTTACTTCCTCTTCCAATTTTTCCGGAGATAAGTTTAATACTTTGATGGGGCTTTTTATTCAGGCTATGCAGCAAGGTATGATTTGGGTCGGAGTAGATTTGCTTCCAGCTTGTAATGTCCCAGACTCTGAAAAAACAGTGGAGGGGCCCGGAGCAGAGGCTCTTAATCGTGTCAGCTCGTCTATTGGGCCTATGGCAGCAGTATTTCGAGTAAAAATACCAGAAGCCCCCTCCTCTGGTGATATTGCTACAGCAGAAGAATATGGACAACGAATTGCAGAAATTACTTTGACATTTCGCCATGGAACAGAAAAATGATTGCTTGACAATTTTTTAAGATATGATTACGTCCGTGTTGAATTTTATCGAAGTGAGAAAGAAAAATTCTTTCTCACTTTTCAATTTTTGTGCCGGTATTTCCGACGCGAAAATATTCAGAAAATTTTTATTCAGGTTTAGCTATGCGAAGGTCTTCCAAACTCATAGTCGAACCTTTCTTCCCCTGCCCTTTCTGAATGATATTACTGTTTCCGTTTTCGGGCGCATTGTCTTTACTTTAGCCTTTTCTTGCAGAGCATATTGCAACCTAATAAAATACTAACACAATAAGAGAAAAAAATACTTCCAGCAGACTGCAAATAACAGGAAAATTTACTTTTTACGTGCTATAGTATAGGCTTACGCTATAAATATAATGAAAGGGAAATCTATGCGCGTAAAACGGACTTTGAAAGATTATTTATTCCTGGTATTTGCCGGCTTTACTATGGGCGTTGCCAATGTGATTCCAGGTGTTTCCGGAGGAACTATGGCCTTTATTATGGGGGTTTTTGAAGAATTGATTGATGCTATCAGTGAATTTACCCGGCCAGCAACCTTTAAAATGCTATTCACTTTTCAATTCAGGAAATTGTATGACACTTTACCTTGGCGATTCCTTTTGGGATTAGGAATCGGGATTCTAATCGCTTTTGCCGGCGTATCAAAACTTTTTGTATTCCTTTTGGATCAGTATCCGAATTTTACCTACGCTTTTTTCTTTGGTTTGATAGCTGGTTCCGTTTTGATCGTAGCGAAAATGGTAAAAAAATGGAATTTTGCTGCAATCGTTTCTCTGGTTATTGGCGCGATTGTCGCGTATCAGATTATTACTCTTACTCCTGTGAGCACCCCTAATGTCTGGTATATTACGATAATTTGCGGCATGATTGCAATTTGTGCCATGATTTTACCCGGGATTTCCGGCTCTTTCCTGTTATTGATTTTCGGACAATATCAACTGGTTTGGGGCGCTATCGGAGATTCTGCTATTGGGAAAATTTCTAGTGAAGGGATAATGACATTAATTTACCTTGCAATTGGATGTGTAATTGGATTAGGTTTTTTTGTGCATCTTCTGAAATTTTTCTTTCGGAAGTGGCACAGCCAGACCGTTGCTGCGTTAATTGGTTTTATGCTGGGGTCTGTCCCCCGGCTCTGGCCATGGCAAAAAGCTGTCGAGTTTATTGAAAACAAAGGACAAAACGTTCCGGTGAAAATCGAACTACTCAGTCCAGCCGCTTATGGGTTTGGCGGTACTTTTTTCCTGATTGTCGGGTTGATGTTGTTAGGATTGATCCTTGTGCTTGCAATTGAATTTTTTGCTGCAAGAAAAAATCAACCCCAGCAGCAAACAAACTGATGATGTCGGGAGTGAAGAGCCTGCGGAATGCAATTCCACCAGACATGGACTGATTCGATAACGAATGCGTAGAGCTTTACTCAAAACATTGTATAAAACATTTTTAAGCACAGGATTCCTTCGAGATTCTGTGCTTCTTTATTTTTGAAAAA
>CALGPR010000165.1 GCA_937960425.1 uncultured Lentisphaeria bacterium | reverse complement strand
TCAGCCGTGTGAAAATCCTTTCCGGGTTGAATATTTCCGAAACCCGTATCCCGCAGGATGGACGTATTCAGACCAAATTGGGCGGGAAACCTGTTGACTTGCGTGTATCCTGCCTGCCGACGACACATGGCGAATCGGTAGTATTGCGCGTACTTGACCGCTCGGTGGTGAATTTGGACCTTGACGTATTGGGATTGGATCCGCAGGTGTTAGCTAAGCTCCGGGAGCTTATTCACCTGCCGAACGGCATTCTGCTGGTAACCGGGCCGACCGGTTCCGGAAAAACCACGACTCTTTACTCTGCTTTGAAGGAAATCAACGTTATCGGCGATAAACTTTTAACCGCAGAAGACCCGGTAGAATACGATATTGAAGGAATTATTCAGGTGCCGATCAACGAAGCTGTCGGAATGACCTTCCAGAAAGCGCTTCGCGCCTTCCTCCGTCAAGACCCTGACCGTATTCTCGTCGGGGAAATCCGTGACTTTGAAACGGCCCAGATTGCAATCGAGGCATCTCTGACGGGACACTTTGTGTTCAGTACCCTCCATACCAATGACTCCGCCAGTACAGTGACTCGTCTGGTCGATATGGGGGTTGAACCATTCCTGATTTGCTCTGCTTTGGTTGGTGTTCTTGCGCAGCGGCTGATCCGCCGGGTCTGTTATAACTGCAAAGTTCCATATATCCCCAGTGATGAAGAACTTGAACGGCTCGGGATCGACCGGAGCGATATCGGCGACCATAAATTTTATTATGGGCGTGGCTGCCCGGTTTGCAATGGAACAGGATACAAAGGACGAAAGGCTATTACCGAACTTCTGATTGTCACTCCGGAGATTGTTGATTTGATTCTCCGCAACGCGCCGACTTCTGAAATTCAGGATACAAGCTGCAAGCAGGGAATGCATACTGTGCGCGAAGACGGAATCAAAGCAATCCTTAACGGTGAAACGACTGTTGACGAAGTGTTGCGGTACACATAATGGATTTTTTCCGCGACCAATCCCGCTTCCCCCGGGAATATGCTGGAATTAAATATTTTTTGACTGAGAAATTGAAACAGAAAGAACGATTATGAGCGTTGAAATGACTGAGCTGTTGCAGCTCGTTGTGGATGAAGGCTGTAGCGACCTGCATCTTGAAGTCGGAGCCCCGCCGATGGTTCGTCTGCACGGTGAAATAACTCCTTTGGATTTGCCGCCTTTGACCCAACAGGATACGGAGCGTCTGATTAAAACGATTGCATCCGAAGCTCATTTGCAGCAGATCCAATCGGTAGGAACTGCGGACTTCGGGTTTGGTTACGGGGATCAGGCCCGTTTCCGCGTAAGCGCTTTCAAACAGAAGGGGGTTTACGGAACCGTATTGCGCCAGATCCCCAATACGCTCTTGACTTTTGAGCAGATCGGGTTGCCGGAAAGCGTCAAGGATTTGCTGTACAAGCCGCGTGGTCTGATTCTGGTAACGGGACCGACCGGTTCCGGGAAGTCGACAACGCTGGCTTCCATGCTCAATATCATTAACATGGAACGTGCCTGTCATATTATTACCATCGAAGACCCGATCGAATTTTATCACACTCACAAGAAAAGTGTGGTAATTCAACGTGAAGTCGGTGTGGACGTACCATCATTCCAGGAAGCACTCCGCCGTGCATTGCGCCAGGACCCTGACGTAATTCTGGTAGGGGAAATGCGCGACTTGGAAACAATGTCTGCGGCAGTTGCAGCTGCTGAAACTGGACACCTTGTTTTTGCTACGTTGCACACGACCGGGGCATGCCGTACTGTCGACCGTATTGTTGACGCATTTCCGACCAACCAGCAGGCCCAGATCCGTACTCAGCTTGCATCTTCCCTGGTTGCGGTGATTTCCCAGGTTCTTATGCCGCGTGCCGACAAGCCCGGACGTGTCGCGGCTTTTGAAATTATGGTCAGCACGCCGTCTATTCAGGCGCTGATTCGCGATAATAAGACCTTCCGTATCACTTCTGAGCTGCAAACCGGAGCGAAATATGGAATGCATACGCTGGATGCACACCTCATTGAGCTTTTCAGCCGCGGATTGGTTTCCTATGCGGAAATGATTACCAAAGCGCAGGATGCCGAATCCGTAATCGCCAAGCTCCGTCAGATCCAGGAAGAAGAAGCTCGGGCAAAGAAGAAACCGGAAGCGCAGCAACAGCAGCAGCAACAGGGAAATTAATGGGAAACGACGGCTCCGGCGCGGATCAGATAAATTTTTGATCCGACTGCGCCGGTTCGATTGCATTCACTCGCGGAATGGTATATAGTAACATATACCGTTCATATAAAAACGGATGAAGCCGTGTCCAAACAAGGGGGGCGGCCAGGGTTGAAATAATATCAGGCGCAATGGAGGATTCGATTCTATGCCGCAATTTGCATATATCGCCATGAATGAACATGGCAAGGAAGAGAAGGGGCGAATAGAGTGTCCGCACGAGGAAGCGGCAATCAAAATGCTCAAGGAAGAGATGCATCTTTTCCCGATCAAGGTCAAAATGGTCGACAAAAGAGGGCGTCAGATCCGGAAACGGCGCAAAGTTAAGAAGGCGATCTGGGATATTTCAATCGGGGTGCCTCGCATCAAGCGCAAAGAATTGACTGTGATTACCCGCCAGCTCGGAACTTTGTTGGAAGCTGGTTTGCCATTGATCCGTTCTTTGCGCACCTTGGAAAAACAGGCGAAAAATTCTGTGACACGGCAGATTCTTTCAGAAACGGCAGATGCAGTAGAAGAAGGCGCAACATTCTCCGAAGCATTGGCATACAATCCGTTAACGTTCAACAAACTCTTTTTGAATATGGTGCGTGCCGGTGAAGCCGCAGGCGCGATGGAAGCCATTCTGAACCGTCTTGCTACCTTCATGGAAAAGGCGGCAAAGATTGCCGGTAAAGTCAAGTCGGCAATGATTTATCCATGCGCGGTTTTATTTTTTGCTCTGGCAATTACGGCATTCCTATTGGTATACATTGTTCCGGGATTCAAGGATATTTTCCAGGAACTGCTGGGTGGTAAACCGCTCCCATGGTTGACACAATTCGTGATTGACTGCTCTACTGTGCTGAAAGAACAGGGACTGCTGGTGCTACTGGTGGTTGTGATCTTTATTGCCTTAGTTTATGCGATCAACAAAACCCCGATGGGAAAATACTTTTTTGACTATATCAAATACTATATGCCGGTAATCGGGCCAGTAATTTCCAAAACAGCCATTGCTCGTTTTTCCCGGACGCTCGGGACATTGATGGCGGCTGGTGTGCCGGTATTGAATGCCCTGAACATCGTTCGCGATACTTCCGGAAATGAACTGGTTGCCAAAGCCGTGCAGAAAGTTCATGATGCTGTCAAGGAAGGCGAAGGAATTGCCGGGCCGCTGAATGCAACGCGTGTTATGCCCGCAATGGTAATCAGTATGATGGAAGTTGGTGAAGAAACCGGCCGTCTTCCGGACATGTTGGAACGTATTGCTGATAAATATGAAGACGATGTAGACAATGCCGTAAACGCGATGACTTCACTGATTGAACCTATTCTGATTATCTTCCTTGCGGTAATTGTCGGTACGATCGTTATTGCATTGTTCATGCCTCTGGTTTCGATCATCGACCAGTTGTCGAGCGGGTTTGGCGGCGAAAATTAATCGCCGTACGACAAATATGATTCAGGCGCGGCGCCGTGCCGGGACAGCAACGGAAGCCGCGCCGGTTTTTTATCCCCCAAAAAAACAAGCCCTGCCCCAGGGAATACAATTATGGTTTTTTTATTAAACATTGGAAATACCCATACGCAAATGGCAGAGTGTTCCAACGGTAAAGTTGGTCCAGTGAAAACGATTAAAACGGAATTGCTTACCCCGTCGCTTCTGCCGGAACATATGCCGATAGCAGCGGCCACGGTCGTGCCGGATGCACGGGAAATCCTCGCGGGATGTGGAGTTTTTTTTCTATCACATACGGATTGCCGCAGTGTTGATTTTTCCTTGATGGATGTTTCCACCCTTGGCGGAGACCGGATTGCCAATGCCGCATTGCTGGCAGCAGAGTTTGATGGAATGGTGATGTCTGTCGATTTCGGTACGGCGATCAATACCGAAGTTCTCGATGAGCAGAAGCGGATGCTTGGTGGAGCAATTGCTCCCGGACGGGCAATGTTGCGCCGGGCGTTGCATGAAGGGACAAAACAACTGCCGCTGTTAGGGATGGATGATACGCTTCCGGAAACAGCAATGGGGCGGAATACCCGTGATGCAATGCGCCTGGGAATAGATTTGGGGGCAGTCGGGATGGTGCGGGAGTTGATTGCTGCTGTTCGGAAAGAGATGGGACAGGAACTGAAAATTGTCGGATTTGGCGGCGATGCGGCGTTTTTCCTGCCATTTTTCCCGGAAATTATTCCAGGAGGAGAGGATTTTACATTGCGTGGAATTTACCGTATCTGGAAGGAGTCCGGCCATGCGGATTAAGATTTGCGGCATACAGAACGAGCAGGAACTGCATACTGCGGTTGCTGCCGGAGCAGATGCAGTTGGATTTCAGGTGGGACAGGTGCATCGGTCACGAAGTTTTATTCTGCCGTCGACTGCGGCTCGTTTGGTTCGAGAACTACCAGTTTGCGTAACTCCTGTATTGGTAACGCATTACTTTGATGCGGATGAGATCAGAGATCTGGTCGATCGTACCGGGATTACGACAATTCAACTGCACAATTCTTCCCCGGAAGAAGCAGCGGCATTGCGGGATCTGTTGCCGGTGAGCGGCAAAATTATTCTGGCCAGGTATCTGAGGCCGGGACGATACGACTGGGCTCTGGATGACTATTTGCCGCTGATTGATGCCGTAAGTCTGGATGCTTACAATCTTGATGTCGCACGGATTGAGACGGATTCTGCGGACAAAATGTACCAATGGGCAATGGCTGCAGAATTTATTGCAAGCTGCCCGAAAACAGTTCTGCTTGCCGGTGGGTTGTCGGCAGAGAATGTTGGGCAGGCAATCGGAATAACTCGGCCTTTCGGGGTAGATGGCTGCCGGTTATTGAAAGATCCGGAAACAGGAGAGTGTGCGCCGGAAAAATGCAATGCGTTTGTTCGTAATGCGCGTGAAGCGGATTTTTTGCTGTAAATCAAAGGAATGGAACAAGATGAAAAAAAGAGTTTTTGCTGGATTGTTTTTTGCCGCTGCTGTATTGTATGCGACGACGGGATATGCAGATGGGGCATCTGCGGAAAATGAACCGAATTTCGTTGGAAATGAAGGCGTTACTGCAGAGATGAAGCCTGTCAGTGATGTTTCTGCAGCTGAGACAATAACAGAGTCTTCCAACTTTGAGCATATCGGCCGGGGAGTGACTAATTTACTGACCTGCTACCTGGAAGTGCCGCGCTGTATGTTATATCAAAACAGCAAAGTGCCGCTGTGGGGAATGATTTATGGAACAATTGAAGGGGTTTGCCTGACGCCGTTGCGTGCGTTTGGCGGTGTAACTGATGTGGTATTCCTCGGGTACGATCCGGGATTGATCTATGATAACGCCGCATTGCCCGATTATGTCTGGGAAAGCGATTGGGTTTGTGTTGATGACGGAAAAAAATTACCGCTGAATTAAAAGAAAAAGCCC
>CALGPR010000164.1 GCA_937960425.1 uncultured Lentisphaeria bacterium | reverse complement strand
TTTCCATCAGCAAATTAAATCAACAACCGTGAGAAAACCCATGAAGGTTCTGATTATCGGCGACGGAAAAAGCGGCCGCGCTGCTTTCCGGCTTGCCGAACTTCTCCATTTCGATCCGATAACCGTCACCGACGGAACCGTTTCCGATCCGGGAGACGCCATTAAAAACAGCGATATCGTCATCACCAGCCCCGGAGTCAATCCGGAACGTTCCGGCCTGCTTCGGGCGGCCCTCGCCGCTAATCTCCCAGTACTCAGCGAAATGGAATTTGCTGTCCGGCACTGCCGCTGCCGCACCCTGGGAATCACCGGAACAAATGGCAAAACGACAACAACCGAACTAACCGCTACTTTGCTCCGGGCAATCGGAATTCCTGCCTGCGAAGCTGGAAACATCGGAGTCCCCTTCTCCGATATCGTTGCTGATATTCTCTGCGGCATTCGCCCACCGGACACTCTTGCTGTACTGGAGGTCAGCTCTTTTCAACTGGAACATTGCGCCTCTTTTGCCCCTGTAGCTGCAGTGATTCTCAACATTGAATCCGACCACCTCGACCGGTACAATAATGATATGAAGCTGTATGCAGCCGCTAAAGAAAAAATTTTTACCCACGTTCCTGCCGGGAACCGTATCTACGGGCTTTCCATGAACCGGGTCTTCAACCAGCACGTTCATTGGGCAAATAATTTTTTATTCTTCGACAACAAAAAATTACTCAGTCTCTCTTCCTTGAAACTCAAAGGTGTTCATAATCTGGAAAATATTGCAGCTGCGCTGGAACTGGTTTCGCGTGTTGTTCCCCCTGAAGCGCTCTTCCGCCCCGAACTGTTACAGGCACTGCAATCGTTTGCGCCGGGCCGACATCGACTGGAAGAAATTCCCGGTACAGGCGCAATCCGATGCATCAATGACTCAAAAGCGACAAATCCTGCCGCGGTCATTGCAGCAGTAAATGCCCTGGAACTCCCGAAAGAACGCTGTATCCATATCATTTTAGGAGGATTGGATAAAGCAATGGATTTTTCCAGTTTGAATGAAATTGCGCCGTATATTCGAGCCGCTTACCTGATCGGAGAAGCAAAAGATAAAATCTTTGATGCTATCGGGGGAACCATTTTCTGCCGAAAATTCGATTCCTTTGATACAGCGGTCACCACAGCAATCAACGCCGCGGTCGATCACGAAATTGTCCTGTTGTCTCCAGCTTGTGCAAGCATGGATCTCTTTAAAAACTACGAAGAACGGGGTAACCGCTTCTGTGAATTGGCGGCAATGTTGTTGAAAAGCGGTCGTTGAGATGATATATTGTCAGATAAGTAATCATCTTTTTCTATTGCTAAGGACGTAATATTTATGAGCTTCATGCGCTGGATCTATTCGATCTGTTTCCCCTTGATTTTTCTGGCCTTTCTTCCGGGGCTGATCTACAAACTGATCCGTAGACCGGGTTGGAAAGCCACCTTTGGCGAAAGATTCGGATTCTTTTCCGCAGATCGACGCAAAGAATTTGCCGACTTTCATGGCTGCATCTGGATTCATGCTGTCAGTGTCGGCGAAACCATGATCGCGCTGGAACTGCTGAAGAAATATCAAAAAGCCTGTCCCAATCGTAAATTTGTTCTTTCCACTACGACCACAACCGGTCAGGCCCTCGCCCGGGACAAGGTACCGGAAAACGTTCCGGTGATCTTCTGCCCATTAGATTTTTCCTTTGCAGTTAATCGGGCATTGAATCTTCTTCGGCCGGGACTGCTGGTCATTTTCGAAACGGAGATCTGGCCGAACTTGATCTGTTTCAGCAGGAAACGGGGCATTCCGGTTGCACTGGTCAACGCCCGCATGTCCGATCATTCCTCCCGTGGATATTACCGGATGCGCTGCTTTTTCAGGCCTCTGCTCCAACAATTCAGCGTCATTGCAGCACAAAGTCAAGCTGACGCCGATCGTTTTCTTAAAGTTTCTCCCCATGCTAACGTCAAAGTTACCGGCAATTTGAAATTTGACCAGTCAATTCCAGCGGATCTTCAGGGAATTGATTACAGCCAGTATTTCCGTTCAGACCATCCCCGGGTATTGCTTGCCGCCAGTACCCATCCCAATGAAGAACTTTTTATTCTTGGCGTTTACACAAAACTACGGAAAAAGTACCCGGATCTGCACCTTGTGATTGTCCCCCGCCATGCGGAACGCGGTGCTGAAATCGCAACACTGCTTGAGAATACAGAATTTTCTTACCTCCGCCGCAGCAAAAATACTGAAGCACAATCACCTGTTGATATTCTTTTGGCAGACACCACAGGGGAAATGCTCAAATTGATGAAAAATGCCGACGTTGTCATTATGGGCAAGAGTCTTGCCGGCAACGATGAAGGCCATAACCTGATCGAGCCGGCATTGCTGGAAAAACCCATTGTCTGCGGCAGCGTTCTCCGCAATTTCCGTTTTCTGCTGGACGTTCTCCGTAATGCCGATGCAGTTCGTACCGCGGACACGGAAGAGGAACTTTTTGACACACTTGACACTCTGTTCGCCGATGACAACCTTCGGGCTTCTCTCGGGAAACGGGCGGGAGCCGCCGTTAATGTTCATGCCGGCGCTACAAACAAAATTATTACCTTACTGGAGGAAACCATACAGTGAATGCCCATACTCAAATCAGCCGTGCCCGAGCCGGCGAAATCACCCCGGAAATCGCCGCGGTCGCAGCCAAAGAATATCTTGATCCAGAAATTGTCCGGGCGGCAGTTGCCGCCGGTACCGTAGTCATTCCGGCAAATATCAACCATAAAAGCCTGTCCCCAATGGGAATCGGCCGGATTCTGCGTACCAAAATCAATGCCAATATCGGCAACTCCACCTTATCCAGTTGCCCCCGGCAGGAACTGACCAAATTACAGACTGCACTGCGCTATGGGGCTGACACGGTGATGGATTTGAGCACTGGTGCCAATATCACGGAAATTCGCAAACAACTGATCGCCCACAGCCCTGCCCCGCTCGGAACCGTGCCGGTTTACGAAGTTCTGGCTCGCTGCAAAACCTCAGAAAATATGACCCATGAGTTAATCCTTGAAGTCATTCGAGACCAGGCGGAGCAAGGAGTTGATTATATGACAATCCATCCGGGCACCCTGCTCAAAAACATCCCGATGGCAACGAAACGGCTTTTGCGTATTGTCAGCCGCGGCGGCTCAATCCTCGCCCGGTGGATGCAACGCAACAACTGCGAAAACCCGTTTTACACACTCTTTGACCAGATTCTGGAAATCTGTGCCCGATACGACGTTACCTTGTCGCTTGGAGATGGCATGCGGCCGGGCTGCCTGATGGATGCCAGTGATGAAGCGCAATTTTCCGAACTTGCAGTCCTGGGAGACCTCGTCCGCCGCTGTCGTGCCGCAGGAGTTCAGGCAATGGTTGAAGGCCCCGGGCATATTCCCATGGATGAAATTGAGATGAATATGAAAAAAGAGCAGGAACTCTGTGACGATGCACCGTTTTATATTCTCGGCCCGGTGGTGGCGGATTGTGCCCCTGGATACGACCACATCACCAGTGCTATCGGCGCTGCGATGGGTGCATTTTACGGCGCATCAATGCTCTGCTATGTTACCCCTAAAGAGCATTTGGGCTTGCCGAATGATAACGATGTCAGAAACGGCGTAATTGCCTACAAAATTGCAGCACATGCCGCCGATATTGGCTTGAAACGCCCGCATTCACGCGACCGGGACAATGCAATCAGCCAGGCACGCGCCGACTTTGATTGGGAAAAGCAATTTGAACTTGCGCTTGACCCCGACCGCGCCCGGGAACTTCGCAATGAAGCCATTACCGAAAGTACTATGCAAACGGAAGGCGGCCATGACGACAGCCATTTTTGTACAATGTGCGGCCCGGAATTCTGCTCAATGCGTATCAGCAAGGAATTAAAGTAATCAGACCTGCCGTAACTCTTCGCCCGCTTTCCCGGCAATCGGGGCAGCGAGCGAACTTCCGGCCAGGAAAGGACTGCCATGAAAGAACACGATGACAAGTTCATTCCCGAAGAAACACCATTTCGCCCAGGCCTGCTCCATCTGGAGTATTCGCAGGACGGTCCATTCCACAACTATTTGAAATTTTATCGTGGGGATATTCCGCAACTGTTGCTGGCGTTAGTCCTCTTTATCATTAAAGCTGCACCAGTGTGGGTAACCCCGATCATTATTGCGGACATTATCAACCTGCTCAGTTCCACGGATCCTCATGCTGACCGACGTATAATTCTTGAATTTGCGGTTGGCCTTTTTATCATTATTCAGAATATTCCTACTCATATCTGGTTTGTGCGTTGCTTGAGCAGAGTCACTCGCAAAGTGGAAATGAACCTCCGCGACGCTCTTTGTACCCGATTCCAGCATCTCTCCATTCCTTACCATACCAACCATAAACTCGGAGTATTACAAACGAAAGTACTGCGTGATGTGGAAAACATTGAAATGCTTACCAGAATGCTGGTAGACTCTCTGCCTTCCATTATTGTTACCTTTGTGGTAGCAATTTCCGTAACTGCCGTACGCGCTCCGCTTTTCATCCTCTTTTACTTGGCTACTGTTCCCATAGCAGTAGTCATTTGCAAGGTCATGAATCAGCGAATCCGCGATTATAATCAGGACTTCCGGTTAAGTGTGGAATCCATGTCGGGGAAAATTATTGAAATGCTGCGCCTGATTCCGATCACCCGGGCACACAATATTGAAGGCGAAGAACTGGAACGGGTTCATGCCAAACTTGAAGAAGTAAAACAACGGGGACTGCGACTGGATTTTCTGACCGCCATCTTCGGCTCAGTCAACTGGGCAACGTTTATGCTCTTCAATTTAATTACTCTCTTTGTCGCCGTCATGCTTTCAAGACACAAAATTATTCCGCTGGAAATCGGCAACATTGTTCTTTTGTCAACCTACTTCGGTTCCATTACCGGAGCGGTAATGCAGCTGTTAAACACAGTTCCTGCCATCACCAAAGGTCTTGAATCGGTTCAATCGGTCGGCGAAGTCCTGCAATGCCCCGATATTGAAATGAATGATGGGAAACCGCCGTTAACGTCACTGATCGGGCACTATGTTTTCGATCACGTATCGTTCCGTTACGACAAATCGACCAGTGAACATGCGATTTCCGATGTCAGTTTCACGGTTCAACCGGGAGAAACCATCGCATTTGTCGGCCCATCCGGCTCAGGGAAATCCACCTTAATGCAGCTTCTGATTGGGTTTATCCGCCCCGAAAGTGGCAATATTTTTATCGACGGGCATAATATCAACGACTTTGATTTGCGCTCTTACCGGCGTTTTCTCTCCGTTGTCAGCCAGGAATCTGTTCTTTTTGACGGCTCCATCCGCGACAACATCGTTTACGGCCTTCAAAACGTCAGCGAAAAAGACATCCAGGCAGCGATTGACAACGCCAATCTGCGCGAAATGGTCGACTCACTGCCAGAAGGCATTGAGACGTGCATCAAGGAAAACGGCGGACGCCTTTCCGGAGGCCAGAAACAACGACTGGCAATTGCCCGTGCCTTGCTTCGCAATCCCAAAGTCCTGCTTCTGGATGAAGCAACTTCCGCTCTGGATGTCACGGCAGAGGCAGAAATTCAACAAGCATTGGAGCGGTTGATCCAAGGGCGTACTACCTTTATTGTCGCCCACCGTCTTTCCACCATCCGCAATGCCGACCGGATTCTGGTTCTGGATCACGGCAGAATTGTTGAATCCGGCACACACGCTGAACTTATCGCTGCCGGTGGAGTCTATTGCAAAATGAATGAATTGCAGAGTGTTACCCACTCCGGCAATAAAATTACGCCCCATCCTGCAAAAAACGGCAAAAAAGGAGAATAAAAAACCATCATGAAGAAAAACATTGTTTTTTTGTGTGTTGCCGCCATCGCAACAGCGATGAGTTGCCTAATCACGAGCTGTGAAACATTGGATCCAGAAGCCAATCAGCCGAGTTTTACGCTTTCCCTCTTTCACGTCGTGAAATATCCTGGTGCTGAAGAAGCAGAAAAAACCATTGAAACCTTCGATGGGAAAAAAATCTGGATCAATATTCAGAGTTACCTCGATGGCCGCGATTATGAAGAAGCACGCATGGTTCCCGTCTCGGAAGGCAATACCGACTATTATTATATCGAACTGAAGTTAACCAAACACGGAAAAGGCCGCTGGGCACAACTGATGGGCCGTTATCGCAATGATCAGCTGGTCTGTACTATTGACGGGAAACATTACGCAACTTTTGTTCAAGGAGGGAAACTGGATCTTGACAATCTCGACTGGGTGCGCCTGAATACTACTTTTGACCCATATTATGCGAAAAATATTGTTGAGTCCACGCCAAAGAACTATTCCATTCTTTGCCCGGATCCAGCTTCAATCTGGTAAAAAATCGAATCAAAAAACGGCAGGATTTTGATGATATCCTGCCGTTTTTTTGTTGTAATCTTTTAATTT
>CALGPR010000163.1 GCA_937960425.1 uncultured Lentisphaeria bacterium | reverse complement strand
GAAGGATGGCGATATCATTGAACAGGGTAACCATGAAGAACTGATGGCACAGAATAAATTCCGCGAAGATTTATATTATCGCTTAAATATTTTCCCGATTGTTATGCCGGACTTAGCAAAGCGCCGTTGCGATATTATTCTTCTGGCAGAACATTTTATCGCTAAACATAACGTCCGCTATAAAAAAAATGTTGTCCGCTTGTCTACCCCTGCCATTAATATGTTGATGAGTTATCATTGGCCTGGAAACGTTCGCGAATTGGAAAATTGTATCGAACGAGGAGTGCTTACTTCTACAGATGGCTGCATTCACTCCTATAACCTGCCACCATCTTTGCAAACTGGTGAAGCTTCCAACAGCGAACTTTTGCCGGAAGGCAATGCTTCTTTCAATACGCTGGTAAATTCTTATGAGCGAGAGTTGATTGTGGAGGCGCTGAAACGCAACCATGGAAACATGTCTGCAGCGGCAAGGGACTTGGATTTATCGCCGCGTGTGATACATTATAAAATCGGCAAATTGGGAATAACCCCGGAATGGTATACTGACCACGGGGCCAAATAATGATGCAGTAGATTTGCGCAATGTGCCGAGAACGCCATTGCGCATCTTTTTTGGGTAACGGAGTGATTCAATATGTTAGGATTTTATCGATTTGCTGCGGCAGTGCCGCGCGTAACGGTGGGGGACGTTCATCATAATGTGGAAGTGATCCGAGCAATGTACCAGGAAGCAGTCGCCGGCGGTGCATCAGCTGTCGTTTTTCCTGAGTTGTCAATTACTGGTTATACATGTGGAGATCTCTTTTTTCAACCCCTTTTGCAGAAAGCCGCTGTCGATGGAGCTGTCAATTTGGCGAAAATAAGTGGCGATGCTGTTCTGGTTTTCGGATTGCCTCTACTTTGGAATGACGTGTTGTACAATGTTGCAGCCGTAGCGCAGAACGGACAAATCCTGGCGCTTGTTCCCAAAAAGCGTCTTCCCAACTATCGGGAGTTTTATGAAAAAAGACAATTTACTTCCGGGGATGGAATCTTTTCTCAGGAAGCTGTCATCGGCCCCTGGAAGGTTCCATTCAGTGAAAAAATGGTTCGTGCTGATACTGAAGGCTTCAGCTGCGGAATTGAAATCTGTGAAGATTTGTGGTGTGTACAACCGCCAAGCAGCACACTGGCATTGGGAGGTGCTCTTGCTATTTTCAACCTTTCTGCAGGAACTGAGCTCGCGGCCAAAGCTGCTTACCGCAAGGAGTTAGTTAGACAGCAGAGTGCGCGTACCCTTTCCGTATACGTTCTTGCTTCCGCTGGAGTGTATGAATCAACAACGGATGCGGTTTTTTCCGGTCACAGCCTCATTTGTGAAAACGGGAAACTTGCGGCAGAAAGTAAACGGTTTCAACGCAAAAATACGATTACTTTTGCGGATGTGGATCTTTCGCGTCTTCGCGCTGCTCGGCTTTCGGAAAGTTCTTTTGCAGACTGTTGCAATGTTCAGGAAGAATTTTGCCGTGTCACTCTGGCAAAAGTTCCCGAATCTTCCAGTTTGCGGTATACGATGCTCGACCGTCAGCCTTTTGTCCCCAAAGATGTTGCGTTCCGTCGGGAACGCTGCCGTGAAATCATTGACATCCAATGTGCAGGACTGGCAAAAAGAATGGAGCATAGTCATGCAAATAAACTGGTGATCGGAATTTCCGGCGGGCTGGATTCAACGTTGGCTTTGCTTGTTGCAGCTGAATGTTGTAAACTCCTTCAACGATCTTCGCAGGATATTCTCGCCGTTACCATGCCCGGATTCGGGACTACCAGTCGTACCGGCAACAACGCGGTCAATCTCTGCCGGCAACTGGGCACAACTTTGTTGACGATTCCTATTGCTGAGGCTTGCTTGAAACATTTTGAAGATATCGGCCACGACCGCGCTGTATTGGATACAACATACGAAAATGTACAAGCGCGGGAACGAACCCAAATCTTAATGGATTTGGCTAACAAACACGGCGGCCTGGTAGTTGGAACTGGTGACCTTTCGGAAATTGCCTTAGGATGGAGCACTTATAACGGCGACCATATGTCCATGTATGCCGTGAATGCTTCTATTCCTAAAACCCTGATTCGTTTCCTTATTGAAACTGTTGCAGAAGACTCCGACGAGGAAACCGCAGCAACTCTCCGGGATATTATTGATACCCCTGTCAGTCCGGAACTTTTGCCTCCATCTGAAGACGGTACCATTGCTCAGGAAACGGAACAGTTGATCGGTCCTTATGAATTACATGACTTCTTTCTGTACCATTTTATCAAATATGCTGCAGAACCTGCAAAAATTTTCGCTTTGGCAAAATTGGCTTTTCAAGATGTTTATTCAGAGGAGCTGATGAAAGAGACTCTGAAGAAATTTTTCAGACGTTTCTTCCAACAACAATTCAAACGCAGTTGCATGCCGGATGGGCCTAAAGTGGGAACAATCGCATTATCTCCCCGCGGCGACTGGCGCATGCCTTCCGACGCTTCTGCGGCGCTGTGGCTTGATGAAGTAGAAAAACTGTAATGCAGAAAGACGAGGGGGGAATTACCGCTATGAAACAACCTTCCATTCCGTACCCGCAGGCCCCCTTGTGCCTGAAAATTTTAATTGCGTTCTTATGGGCATGGGCTGCTGCCGGAGCTCTTGAACTCATCAGACCATTCAGCTTTCCGGCTGTTGCCACACTCTTTCTACTCGGAGGGATGTTGTTGATCCGAAGGCGAATTATCCGGTTGGTATTCCTTTTGATATCTGTAGTGGCTCTTTTTTATGGCATCATTTTTATCCTTGTGGAACTGATGGAAAAGACTTTTCCTTTCAGCGGGATAACTGCTTTCCTTCTGGGATGGGGTGGACTTCGTCTTTTCCGGTTGGGCGAAGTCAAAAAATATTATTATGAGTGTTCATGCGTTCGCACAAAAAGAAAGGCCGAAAACAATCATGCTTCCGGCCGATAACGTTGAAATAACTTTTTCAGCTGACGAATAAATCGCGCCCGGCAAAAACCGGATCACTTGTCAAATTTACGCCGAGTTTCCGCAACCCCGCTTCATCTCCGTTAGAGGGTAAGTGCGAAAGATGCATTTCACAGCCTGAAATTCGTTTTAATTGCCGCATAGCCAGTTCTGCCGCCGGATTGGTCGGGGTACTGACACTCAGCGCGATTAAAGTTTCATCTACATCAAGACTATAGCTTTTATGCCGTAGAATGTCTTTTTTCAGTGCGATAACCGCTTCAATAACTTCCGGTGCCAGCAACAACAATTCATCCGGCAAGCCCGCCATGATTTTAATTGCATTCAGAAGACAACTTGCCGCAGCATGGAGCAGGGGAGAATTTTTCCCCGTGACAATTCTGCTGTCCGGCAATTGTAAGGCTGCTCCGCAATAGATATCGTTGTTACCTTTTCCAGGAGTCGTTTCAGCTTTTTTGGCCGTCTCCCGTGCCGGTACTACGACATGGCGTTGTTCATCCGATACTCCTAAATCTGCAAGCAGCAATTTAACTCTGTCTACCGTTGCCTGTTCCGTCATGCCCATGATGTATTCACACTGATAGCGGAAATAACGGCGAATAACTTCCTGGATTGCCGCTTCTCTGACTACCGCATCGTCCGTGATGGCAAAACCAACCTGGTTAACTCCCATATCCGTAGGAGATTTATAGAGAATTTCCGGTGGCATTATTTTAGCACAGATACGCTTTACCACCGGAAAAATTTCAATATCCCGATTATAATTAACCGTCGTTCTCCCGGTTGCTGCCAGTTCAAACGGGTCTATCATATTGACATCCCCGATATCCGCCGTTGCAGCTTCATAGGCAACATTGACCGGGTGATCTAATGGTAGATTCCAAACCGGAAATGTTTCAAATTTTGCATAGCCGGCACGTACTCCCCGTTTGTGCTCATGGTAAACCTGTGACAGACAGGTCGCCATTTTTCCACTGCTCGGCCCCGGTCCTGTCACGATTACAATCGGCTTTTCTGTTTCAATAAAGCTGTTCGCTCCATAACCATCATCACTGACAATTGTTTCCAGATCAGTAGGATATCCCTTAATTGCACTGTGAGTATAGGTTTGAATTTTCCGACGGTTCAATTTATTGATAAAATTCTTTACTGCCGGTTGTTTATCGTAACGTGTTACTACTACTGCTCGTACCGGCAAGCCCCAATCTCGAAGATTGTCGATCAGGCGCAATGTGTCCATGTCATAAGCAATACCGAAATCCGCGCGGATTTTTTTCCGCTCAATATCGCCGGCATAAATACAGACGACAATGTCAATCTGATCGCGCAAGCGTTGCAAAAGCTGAATTTTTACATTGGGCGCATAACCTGGCAAAATCCGTGCAGCATGCATATCATATGCCAGTTTTCCGCCAAACTCAAGATAAAGTTTGTTGTTAAAAAATTTTGCACGTTCCAGAATTGCAGAACTTTGCGCTTCCAGATACTTTTCGTTGTCAAAACCGATATTCATTTGTCTCGCCAAAACCTTTTCCGTTACCGGTTCATCACTTTACAACCGCTATAGCGCTGTTAACATTGCCGAATGGAGCACTGACTTGTACTCCGGCAAGAACACTGCGCAGTTTCTCTACCGCTTCCCGGGCAATTTCAATCCCGACTTTGCGTTGGTCATCACGTGATTCGTATGCTGCCATACGTGCCATAATTTCATCCGGAACTACCACGCCGGGAACCTCATTTTTCATAAATTCCGCATTGCGGTAACTCGCCAGAGGCCAGATCCCCGCAATTACCGGTGTCTTCAAATCACTGATGGCTTCAATCAATTTCATGATTGGCTCGACGGCAAATGCCGGTTGTGTGATAATAAATTCTGCCCCCGCTGCAATTTTGTCCCGCAAGCGACTTAATTCACGATCCCAATCGAGTGCGTTGGGATCTGCTCCAGCTCCGCACAACATCGAAGTTGGTGCACCGATGGATTTTCCACCAACATCAACCCCACGATTCAATTTTGAGGCAACTTTCAGTATCCCGATCGAATCGACATCAAATACCCCGCTGGCAAAAGGGAAATCGCCCAATTTCGGCGGATCACCAGTGATGAAAAGAATGTTATTAATTTTTTGCCATGCGCAGCCCAAGAGATCTGCTTGCATCCCGATCAGATTTTTGTCCCGGCAGCAACAGTGAAGTACAACTTCTATTCCAGCACGAGTCTGGATTTCATTCGCCGTAACAATCGGGGAAATCCGGGAACTTGCCCGCGGACCGTCAGGAATATTGATCGCGTCAATTCCGGCGTTCCGGCAAATCACTGCTTTCTCGATTGTCGCAGTCAAATCATATCCCCGTGGAGGCGTGATTTCTACTGTTGTGATAAATTCCCCATTTGCAAGCTTTGCGGCTAAGCGCGATTTATTCCGAAGCGGCACCGGTTCCTGCAATTCATCAACGACAACTGCAACTTCAATTGCCGGTTTGGTAACTGTTTTTGCCAATGGTTGAACGCTCCGTGCCATTTCCCTGATATGTTCCGGTCCGATTCCACAACATCCGCCAACTCCGCGAACTCCAAGATTGACATAACGAATCGCATAGGTCGTCAGATATTCCGGACTGCACATATAAATCATCCGGTTGTCCACTTGTTTGGGCATCCCTGCATTCGGTTGAATAATCAACGGCAATTTACTTAAGGGAACCAGTTTTTCAACAGCTTCAAGCATTGGTTCCGGCCCAATGTCACAATTCAACCCCAAAGCAACGGGCTGTACACCAGATTCTTCAATCATTGTCAGAAGTGTACCAAGCTGTTCTCCGAGGCGGGTTTCGAGTTCCCGGTTGACAGCAAAACTGAAAACAACAGGAATGTTTGCATATTTTTTGGCAGCTTCTCCTGCACACCGGGTTTCCGCACGGCTGGAAAGGGTTTCAAAAATCAGAAAGTCCGCCCCGGCATCTTGAATCGCGCAAATCTGCTCCCCAAGAACCGCTACAGCTTCTTCGTGGGAGATCGCACCATTTCCGACTACCTCAATTCCAACCGGGCCGATAGAGCCGGCAACCAGAATATGTTCTCCCTGCTCAGCAGCGGCTTTTGCCAGACGAATCCCCGCGGCGTTGATTTCCCGCGTTTGTTCCGCTAACCCATAGCGAGCCAGTTTTTTCCGGTTGGCACCATAGGTGTTGGCGGTCAAAACTTCCGCGCCGGCTTTAACATAGGACTGGTGTACTTCGGTAACAACTTTCGGAGCCGTGAGATTTAAGCCTTCATAGGAAGTATTGACGAAAAAATTTCGTTTATAAAACTCGGTTCCGACCGCTCCGTCAAAAATGACAACATGATCGTCAAGTTTTTTCTGAAGAAGGTCATTGGCCATAATTGCGCAAATCCTTACTGTGTGTATTGAGTAGCTTTCATGAATTATATCAGAATAATATACTTTGCCGCAAACAAAAAACCAAATCCGCGAACCTTCTTTTCACAGCAATTCCGAAGCAATCGTATTCCAGAAGGAAAGCCCGAGTTCTGTCGCTTTAACGGTGGAATCCTGTATGTCCAGAGTCCCCGGATAAATTTCTCCGACTGCTGTTGCTCGTTGGAGCATTGTTTCCCATGAACAGGGAAACAATTTTTGCAATGGCAATTTCAGAAATTCTTCTTTTTGCCAACCCGCCGTTCGTCGCAATCCTACTCCGAAAATTTCTCCATAACGAGTTTCCGGTTTCACAACATCCCAAATCAGGGGAGCACCCTTCAGCCATTTTGACAGATCTTCAATGTTGCTGTATCGGTTGATCCCGTCGAATCCGGCAGCGCCAGGGCCGAATCCAGCATAGGACTCTCCCCGCCATATGGAAGAATTATGTTTACATTCGCTCCCCGGACAGGCATAATTGCTGATTTCGTACCGCAACATCTTATGGGCGGTTAACAATGCTGGAGTTTTTTTCCATATTTCTTCTGCTATTGCATCCGCTTCTTCTTCATCAAAATCGACGGGACGTTCGCGCAATAGTCGGGTATTTTCTTCATAGGTCAAAGCGTAACAGGAGAGGTGGGTGATTCCAAAAGACAATGCTGTTGCAACTTCCTGTTCCCACATCATTGGCGTTTGTCCGGCAATCCCATAGATCAAGTCTATGTTCCGTTCCGGAATTGAAGTTCTTTCCCACAGCGTTTTTACTCTTTCAATCGCTTCCTGCGATACGTCACGCCCCAGAATTTTGCGTAAATCCGGATCAAACGATTGGATGCCACAGCTGATTCGCGTGCAAAAGGTTTCCACCAATGCCATTTTGTCTGCTGTCAACGTTTCCGGATTGCTTTCAATAGAAATTTCAGCATCAGCAGTAAGAGGAATCCAGTTTCGTAGTAACCTGAAAAGCTGTTCCAGCTGTGGAATCGGCAATAAAGTTGGAGTTCCTCCTCCCAGATAAAGCGTCCGAACCGGTTCCGCAAAGTTCGATGCAGCAAGCTGCGCTTCAAGTTCAGATAAATAGGCATCAATCCCTTCTACCGTCGTTGTCGAATAAAACGCACAGTAAGCACATTTTGAACGGCAGAAGGGAACATGAATGTATACGTTGGAAACTTTCAATTTAAATTCAATCGTTTTCCAGGTCGTCGTAAACCATTCGGCCGCAAACCAGCGTACACTTGACCTTGCCTTTAAAGGTCATGCCATGGAATGGCGTATTGCGCGACAGTGAGAAAAACTTTTCTTTATCAATGGTGTATTCCTCATTCGGATCAAAAATGGTCAAATCAGCAGGATTTCCGTTCGCCAAAGAGGTGTTTTCCAATCCAAGAACTTCAGCCGGGCCAACCGTGAACTTGGAGATATAGTCACTCATCGACAATAAGCCGCTGTGATACAGCTCTGTCAACGTTACCGGCAACGCAGTCTCCAATCCAATGATTCCAAACGGAGCATCGTCAAATTCCACCATTTTGGCTGTCGCTGTATGTGGCGCATGATCCGTTGCAATTACCGTGATTGTACCGTCTGCAAGACCTTCGAGGATTGCCAGTCTGTCTTTTTCAGAACGTAGCGGCGGATTCATTTTAAAGTTCGTATCGAAGCGCTTGATGTATTCATCTGTAAGAGCAATATGATGCGGTGTCGCTTCTCCGGAAACCCGAATCCCGCGCCGACGTGCCTGGCGCAACAATTCAATACTTTCCCGGCTGCTCAAATGTTGCAGGTGAATTTTCCAGTCAGCCATACGGGAAAGAATGATGTCTCGTGCTACCATCAACTCTTCCGCAGCACCGGGCATCCCATTGATCCCCAGTAATACCGACCATTCACCTTCGTGCATAACCCCGTTGCCTTTCAAGAAATTGTCTTCACAGTGGTCGAGAATCGGCAAGTTAAAGGCTTTTGCATATTCCACAACATGACGCATTAAATCGTGGTTTTGAATACATCTGCCATCATCACTTAAAGCAACAACCCCGGCATTTTTTAACGCGCCAATCGGGGCCATTTCTTCTCCTGCATACCCCACAGTCATTGTTCCGCACGGCAGAACCTTTACGACTGCCTGGGTTGCACAATGGCACCGCAAATATTCAATTTGTGCGGCATTATCTGCTGCCGGGCGGGTATTCGGCATTGGCACAATTGCGGTAAAACCTCCTGCGGCAGCTGCCATCGTTCCCGTGGCAATTGTCTCCGCAGCAGTATTGCCCGGATCCCGCAAATGTACATGCAGGTCAATGAATCCGGGACTCAAAACTTTCCCGGAGACATCAACTACCGTCGGAGAAAGAACTTCTCCTGGCTCGGTCATTACCCCATCCATTATCCCGACATCCATGACCTGATCAATTTTACGATACGGGTCTACGACACGGGCCCCCTTGAAGATATAATTGACTCGTTCTATCATTTTTTGACGCATCCTGCCACTAAGAAAAGGACGGCCATCCGCACGGCCAATCCATTGGTTACCTGTTCAAGAATCACGGAACGCGACCCGTCTGCAACGTTCGATGACAATTCGACATCACGGTTGATCGGGCCGGGGTGCATGATGATGCCATCCGGCTTCATATATTTGACCGTCGAAGCATTCAACCCGAAAAAACGGGCGTATTCACCGGTACTCGGGAAAAAGTTCTGGTTGAAGCGTTCCTGTTGAATCCGCAGAACATTGACAACATCGGCTCCTTCCAATGCTTCCCGCAAATTGTGGCAAACCCGAACTCCGATTGTTTCAAATTCCCGGGGAACCAGTGTTGCCGGGCCCGCCAACGTAACATTTGCCCCCAATTTCAGAAGTCCCCAGATGTTACTCCGGGCTACACGGCTGTGGAGAATATCTCCAACTATTGTGACATTCAGCCCTTCCACTCTTCCGAACTTTTCGCGAATGGTGAAAATATCCAACAGTGCCTGGGTCGGATGACTGTGTGCACCATCGCCGGCATTCACTACACCGCATTGAACATTCTTTGCAATAAAGGCTTGCGCCCCCGGTGCGCTGTGACGCATGACAAATAAATCTACCTGGAGCGCTTCAATATTTTTGATCGTATCGAGCAGAGATTCTCCTTTTTTCAGGCTGCTGGTGCTCGCTTGGACGTTAATGATATCAGCACTCAGGCGCTGTTCTGCAAGTTCAAAGGAAACACGCGTTCTGGTGCTCGGTTCAACAAAGAAATTCACAACGGTTTTACCGCGCAATGCCGGTACTTTTTTTACATTCCGTTCGGAAACTTTTTTGAATTCTTCAGCAGTATCCAGAATAAAGTTGATTTCTTCCCGGCTCAAATCATAAAGACTGAGTAAATCTTTTCGGGTCCAGACTATTTCGCTCATAATATCAATTCCGTTATGATTGCTTGTTTTCGATCCATGTTACATCATAAATCGCATCGCAGGGGTCTTCCGGAGCAAGTTCTACCAGAACTTTGCGATTGGAAGGAAACGTGTGAGTCATCCCAACATAGTCAGCCTGGATTGGATATTCCCGACTTTGTCTGTCTACCAGAACAGCCAGGCGAATCAGGGCAGGGCGCCCGTAATCGGTAATGGCATCCAGTCCTGCCCGGATTGTTCTGCCACTGGAAAGAACATCATCCACCAGAATTACCTTTTGCTTGTCGATCGCAAAAGGAATTTTCGTTTCCCGGATGAGAGGCAATGCACTTTTTAATCCGACATCGTCCCGATACATGGAAATATCCAGCGTCCCGACGGGAAGAAGCGCCCCGCTCTGACGGAATATTTCTGCTGCAATTCGTTCTGCAAGCGGTACCCCTTGTTTGTATAGGCCAACCAATACTATCCCGTGCGTTTCTATCGGGGAAAATTCTTTAATAATCGCCTCTGCAATCTGTTCGATGGCCCGATTGATTGCATCAGCACCGGCAAAAAGTCTTTTATCCACTGATCGCTCCCTTTCCTGAAAAAGGACTTTGATTTTCCCTTGCGTTTTCCTGTTAAAGATACCGCCAAAACACCGTTTTCTCAAATCAATTTTCTGACATAGCCGCAAAATTTATGATTTCCCGGAAAAGAAACTCCATTCAAGGTTGCTTTCGGCTGCTGAGGTGTTATTATATTAAATCAAAATCAAATGGCAGGATGAGCAAAGGGAAAATCCAACCTGATTCGTCTTGCCTGGAAACGAAAAGAAGCATTTGCGACGTTCGCGTAATCTCTTCAGGTTGAATCTGACTGTATGCACTATTTTTATTGTACGAAAATCGGGAACCCCGGTGAAGAAGCTATACTTGATGACCGCGAGTATACCCATCTTTTCCGGACTCTCCGAATGCGTCCCGGGGAAGAAATCGGCGTCTTGAATGGACGTGGGATTACTGGAATTGCCGTTGTTGCCGAAGGGCGCCGAGTCGTTTTGCAGGAGCGTCGTGTCATCCCTCCTCCGGAAAAGCAGTTGACTTTGTTTTTGGCCGTGCCCAAAAAGCAGAAAATGGACCAGTTGCTCAAGCAATTA
>CALGPR010000162.1 GCA_937960425.1 uncultured Lentisphaeria bacterium | reverse complement strand
ATAGCTTTTCGAATGTTGTGCTGATTTACAACAAGGATCTGTTTGATCAGGCCGGTATCGACTATCCCACGGACGACTGGAAGTGGGAGGATGCAATGGCTGCGGCGGAGAAAATCCGTGCGCTGGGTGATAATATCTTTGGCTATTATCATCCCATTTCCTTCAACGAGTTCTATAAGACCGTTAAGCAGAACGGCGGCAGCCTTTTCAATGATGACTTTACGGAGTTCACGATGGATACCCCGGAAAACATTGAAACGCTGCAGTACATGGTTGACATGCAGCAGAAAACCAATGTTATGCCCACCGAGGAGCAGATGGCAGGCATGGGTGACTGGGACCTGTTTGAGTCTGGCCGCCTTGGCATGATTGTGACGGGTATTTGGGCATTCCCCGAATATACGAACAATTGCGACTTCGATTGGGACATCGTTGTGGAACCTGGTCACACTCAGAAAGCCACGCACTTCTTCTCCAACGGTTACGTCGTTTCCAAGGATTCTCAGGTCGCGGATGAAGCCGTTAAGTTCATCACCTACATTTCCTCCAACCGTGAAGCAACGCAGATCCGCCTGGACGCAGGCTGGGAGCTGCCTCCGGTTCAGGACGAGGATATCATCGCTCAGTACAAAGAAAAGACTCCTCCGGCAAATCGCGAAGCGGTCTTTAAGAGCCTTGATTACCTTGTGACTCCTCCTGTTATCACCCAGTATGCAGAGCTGCAGGACATCGTTGGTCAGCATTTGAGCGCTGCGGCCGCCGGCACTGTCACCCCGGAGCAGGCGCTGAAGGATATGCAGGCTGAGTGCGAACAGAAAATCGATTTGACCAAGTAAATCATTTGACGGGGGCAGGCGGGAGCCTGTCCCCGCATTTTTATCGGAGGTTTTATAGAATATGAAAAATTCCCGATTGGCAAGCTGGAAAACAGCATTACCATTTTTGCTTCCAAGTTTGGCTGGTTTTGTTGTGTTCAGTATCATCCCAATGATTATGCAAATTTTTGTCAGCCTGACCAGTTGGGATGGATTGAGCGAACTGACATTGTTCAGTGATTTTAGCGGATTCATGGATCGATTCTACGTAGGGATCGAGAACTATAAGGAAATTCTCACATCAAAAGAGTTTTATCAGGTGATTGGAAACACGCTGGAATTTGTGATCCTCTACATTCCTTTGATGCTTATTGCCTCCATGATTGTGGCGCTCATTTTGAACAGTCATGTAAAGGGTGTTGGAATTTTCCGCGTTCTTTACTATATCCCGGTTATCACCTCATGGGTTGCGGGCGCATTGATTTGGAAATGGGTTCTTAGTCCTGAGTATGGTGCTATTAACAATATTCTGGCCTTGTTCGGAATTGAGGGGCCCTCGTGGCTTCAAAGCTCAAAGTGGGCAATGCCCGCAATCGTTCTTGCCT
>CALGPR010000161.1 GCA_937960425.1 uncultured Lentisphaeria bacterium | reverse complement strand
GGAATCCGTCAGGCTTTTCTTGATGGCTTGAAGGACTTTCCGGAAATTGTAAAATTTACTGCCACAGAGCTGGCATAAGCTTTTTACAAAATGAGAGCAGAAACTTCTCGGAATGTCTGTTTCCCGGGAAGTTTGAGTGGCAAGTAAGCAATGCCACGGGAATAATTTTAGAAACAGATGCGTTTCCGTAGCTCAGTTGGATAGAGCGATCGCCTCCTAAGCGATAGGTCGAGGGTTCGAATCCCGCCGGAGACGCCATTTTTTTGCATTGGGATTTGGGGAAGAAAACGAAAATGAAAAAATTGCATTACATGCTGGTCATAATGTCCGTTACGATTGCCGCATTATGCGGATGTCGGATGACTGCACCGGCAATTGTCGCGGTTGATCAAGCCGATCATACTGTAGTTGTCTTTAACAACGTCCCCGATTGGAGCGGGGAAAAAGAGGTAATCTGGCGCTGGGATCCTGCCGATGCCCCGGAGATAGTTCCTGAACATAAATACTGGTTTAACGTTCCGGATGAATGCAAGGTTGTGCGCAATGGTGAAGAACTTCTGATTACCGCGTCCGGAGGCGGGGCCGCACGAATTCGTATTGCAGATAAAAAAGTGCTTTTTTATGCCTGCCCGGATGGTAACCCCCATTCGATTGAACTGTTGCCGGATGACAATATCGTTACAGCTTCAAGTACCGGTAACAAGCTGACAATTTATGCAACAGACCCAGCGGATTCTCCTGATCCAGAAAATGCAAAAGCAGTAACGATTGACTTGGAAGATGCACATGGTGTAGTGTGGGACGATGAACGCCAACTGCTTTGGGCTCATGGCAGAGATTCTATTGTTGCTTTTCAATACAATTTTGACCGTCACAACCCGATGTTGACTCCAGTTAAAACAATTCAAGTGCCCGATCCATCCTTTTTCGGCGGGCATGATTTGTATCCGCGTCATAATGGGAAAGAGCTTTTTGTAACCTGTGAAAAGAAGGTTTCTGTATTGAATCCGGAAGATGGTACTTTAAAAGAGCTGTTCCCCCTTGCAAATGTCAAGAGTATTTCTGAAGATGCTGACGGTAATTTACTGGTAGCAATTCCGGAAGAATCATGGTGGACGCCGCGTATTCTGCAGCTGAATGGGAAAGGCGAAAAAATCGGCGAACATGTTCGTTCCGGTGCGCGTTTTTATAAAGCAAGATATTTTCAAGCATATCCACTCAATCGATAGGATCCCCGGATCGGGAATGGGAGAAATACATGTTATTCATAAAGAGGAATAAATGGATTGCTGCAGCCGTAATTACAGGCTGTGTTGTTCATCCCTTTTGCCAAGCACAAGAGGCAGATGATTCCGCTATGCTCGAAGCATATCGCGGATATTGTGAATCCCGCCGTACGTTTCTTGCTGAGCACGGAAATGGCCCGCTGCCAGATACGCCGATAACGGAATATTCCGAGGAAAAGTTTGAAAAGATTGCTTATATTGAATATTTGAATTTTCTGCAGCAGTACCAGGCGCAAAAGCTGTTGCAGCAGTATTCGTCACTGCGAAGTGGAAAGACAGTCCCATCGGAAGCTCGCACAATTGATTGGCAAAGAAATTCCACCGGGAATACCGGAGTCGTCGCGACAGGAAAAATTGTGCCGTTCATCACGATCTATGGCCGCGGCGATGGTTCTGTTGAAGAGGCTGCTGCAATTCAATTGTGGAAATCTGCTTCCTGTGGAACGGTTTATTTTGCCGTGGATCAAGAAAACTTTAATACAGATGCGGAACATTTACAACGGTCATATGAATATGCAATGCTGTTTGCCGATGGATTGCCGGATGCAGAAGCAATGGAAAAAAGTTGTATGATCCGTAATTACAGCTTATTGCCTTTGGAGAAAAGCAATCCTCTGCAACCGGAAAAAATTGCAGAAATGGCGTTGGTGCAGAAAACTTTTTCTAACAATACTGCTGAGCTTCAAAAAAATCTCAAGTCTGTACGTGGTATCGCCAATGCTGTGGAATTGGTACTTTCGGAACGTACAATGACGGCATTAGCTGGAACTGCAGAAGCAGAAGAGGAACTGACTTATTTCCTGGCGTTTTACAAAGACCTTATTGCTAATGGTTTTCCGGTTGGAGTTCGCTTTCTGGAGACCTTGCCGGGCAGCAATGGAATATGCAGAACCTGGATTATTCCCAACGCCAGGGTACTGAGTACGGAAGAAATTGCTTTGTTGCGGCAACTTTCCGAAAATGGAGGGACAGTCCTTATTACTTCGGAAACCGGAACATTGAATGAGTGGGGATTTCCGCGCACTGACCGGGACATGGAGTATTTGCGAGGAATCGGATATGGAGCGGTTAAACGCTTTCATGACAAGCAGGAGTGGTATGAAAATCAAATTGGCAGAGGGGCAATTATTACGGTTCCGGTTCCGGACAATGCGGATGTAAGTGAAAAAATTGCGTCTTGTTGTTCTGTTTTACGAACGATTGTCGAGGAACAACTGAACCGGTTCCGTGGCGTTTTAGTTCATCCGGCGCCGGGAGTGATTACCCAGACTCGGAATGGAGAAGAGGAGTTCTGGATTTTTGCCGTTAATGCTATGGAACAAAAGGAACCTGGCCAAACGTTAGGGAAAGTCGAGTGTACCTGGGAAATGGTTCAACTTGATCCGGTGAACGGGCAGGAAATCAGCAAAGGCTTCAGTTTTGAATTGAAGGACAGTGATTTCGATTGCATTCGCCTGAAAAAAGCTCCTCCGCAGGAAAAATAATGGCTTCCGAGAAAATCAGGGGTTGACTCCTTGCAGAAAACGGTTATTCTATCGTCTATGGAGAAAATTATTTCAGCGGGGGTAAATATGAAATTTGCAGTACAATTATTGGTTTTCTGGTTTAGTGTAGTATTTTTGTTTTTTCCGGCAGCCGGAAATGGGGCAGCGGATATCACTCTGCCGGAAATATCTGGTAAAGAGGCTTCTTCGGAAAATCAAAAGTCTGAGCCAGTCGAAAAAAATACATCGAACCTCGAAGAATTTCTTTCCGGGAAAGAAGAAATACCCCTGTTAACAGGGCGGGAGTTGGAAAGCCGTTTGGATCGTGATTGGAATGCGGTTGTAGACTGGTTTCGGAATGAACGCAAGCCGTTGAAAATTTTTGCAATCGGGGCAATTTGTACAATCGTTGTCGGTACGGGAATTGGTATTCTGCTGCGCAAGTTGAAGCAATGGCATGTCAAACCTCACACTCGATTGCATACGCAACTTTTTTACGCTCTTGCCAGTCCCTTGCTGATTATTCTGATGATTGTAACAATTTTCGGATTTTTATTGCCAGTTTTACAGTCATTACCAGAGTTGTATACGATTGATGTCCGGATTTTCTTCACCTCGATAACAATTGTATTAGGATGGGCGGGAATGCGGGTAATTTCTGTTTTGAGCAGTCGTATGCATACCTATGCCAGGCGGACAGACAATAATCTTGATGAATTGATGGTGGATATTACCCGAAAAGTGGCAAAAATAGTGCTGGTTTCCGTATTAACGTTATTTATTGGACAAAGTATTTTCGACTTAAATATTACGACGCTTCTGGCCGGAGCGGGCGTTGTGGGATTGGCAATAGCCTTTGCTTCACGAGAAACGCTCTCAAATTTTTTCGGGACGTTGGTGATTATCCTGGATCGTCCATTTCGTTGCGGGGATCGGGTACAAATTGATGGCGTTGATGGAATCGTGGACAGCGTAGGAATGCGGAGTACGCGAATCCTGACGTCACAGGAAAGTGTTGTATTGATTCCGAACAGTCAAATTTCGTCTTCAAACATCGAAAACATCAGTAACCAGGGCGTGATTCGTTTTCTTTTTACTGTGGGGCTGGTGTATCAGACCAGTGGAGATAATATGGAAAAAGCGATGAAAATTCTCCACGAAATTGTAGATAATTTTCACGGTCCGGATAAAGAGGAATACCGGCCACGGATTTTTTTTGATTCGCTGGGCGCATACAGTATGAATATTACGGTGATTATGTGGTTGAAGACTGCCAGTTTTCAAGTGGAAGAAGAGTGGCGGACGGAAATCAACCTGGCGATCCTTCGGCGCTTCAATGCGGAACATTTGAATATGGCTTACAATACGGTTACCAATG
>CALGPR010000160.1 GCA_937960425.1 uncultured Lentisphaeria bacterium | reverse complement strand
GAACGGCCCGGGGTGGATCAATCCGAAGACCCCGACATTTTCCGACTCGATAGAATTACGGATCTTCGTCTCAAAAAGCCATACCAGCTCGGACTCTCCAACTCGAACACCCAACTCTTCGGCAAGTTCCCGCCGGGCGCCTGCAACAAAGTCCTCCCCCAGATCCAGATGCCCACCTACCGCAGTATCCCATTTCCCCGGTTGAATATCTTTATCCATTCTCCTGAGCTGCAACAAAAGCCTTCCATCAGGATGAAATACCACCACGTGGCTGGTACGGTGGATCAAGGATGGATCCCCATGGCAGCGGCCACGCGGCGCTGTACCGACATGATTACCGGCTTCGTCGAAGATATCGAAGAGTTCTTCGGATTTGACCATTGTTTATTTTTTCTCCCCGGCTGATTCATCTGCCACTTCAGGAAAAAAGAGCAACTTCTGATTATCGAGAGCCACTCTGACGCCCAGAGCGCCAGTAAAACGCCCGCGAAGCAATTCTTCGGCAAGGGGATCTTCGATATAATGTTCAACGGCGCGGCGCAGTGGACGGGCTCCATATTCCGGCGCATATCCCTTTTGAATCAAATAGTCTTTAACGTCTTTTGGCACGTCAAGAGCCAGATTGCGCCGGGCAAGCCGTTCGCGGACTTTGGCAATTTCCAGCTCAACGATCGCCAGCAGATCATCTCCAGACAACCGCCGGAAAACAATTACATCATCCAGACGATTCAGAAATTCCGGTTTGAAGAACTTTTTAGCAATTTCCAGCGTTTTCTCTTTGGCTCTAACTTCTTCAACCACGCTGTCCGACGCGCCGAAGCCAACGGTCTTCGAGCCCTTCACCAACTCTTCGGCCCCGACGTTGCTGGTCATCAGAATCACAGTATTGCGGAAGTCGATACGGCGACCAAGCGAATCAGTTAACTTTCCTTCTTCAAGAATTTGCAGCAACATGTGCATCACGTCCGGGTGTGCCTTTTCAATTTCGTCGAACAACACGACCGAATAAGGGCGACGGCGCACTTTCTCTGTCAACTCCCCCCCTTCTCCATGGCCGACATATCCCGGCGGGGAACCAACCAGTCGGCTCACATTGAATTTTTCCATATATTCAGACATATCCACCTGAATCAAGGCGTCGGAATCTCCGAAAAGCAATTCAGCAAGCGCCTTTGCCAACAGAGTCTTGCCGACTCCTGTTGGACCGAGAAAGACGAATGAACCGATTGGCCGTTCCGGGTTCTTCAAGTCAGCCCGGGAGCGTCGCAACGCCCGAGCAACTACCGCAACAGCCTCATTCTGCCCAACAACAACCTTCTGCAATTCACTTTCGATTCGCAAAAGTTTCATCGCTTCGCCTTCTTCCATATCCTGCACAGGAACTCCCGTAAGCTTGCCGACCATTTCCGCAATCTCATGCGCCCCGACTACAGGGCAATTATTCCGGCATTGAGCATGATAATCAGCGCGAAGTTCATCGAGCTCGGCAATGCGGGCGCGTTCCATATCACGCGCCTGAGCAGCTTCTTCAAAATGCTGCTCGATAATTGCCTTTTCTTTTGCCTCTCTTGCCGCTTGAATTGCGGCCTCCAACTCTCCTGTTTCCGGAGGCGGAAGGACATTGGAAATCCGGGCCCGGGCACCGGCTTCGTCAAGGACATCAATTGCCTTATCCGGAAGTAAACGTCCGGAAATATAACGATCCGAAAGTCTCACTGCACTTTCTACTGCCGCATCGGTAAATGTGACGTGATGATGTTTTTCATAGGTACTACGCAGCCCGAAAAGAATTTTTATCGCATCTTCTACAGAAGGCGGGTTGACAATAATCGGTTGGAAACGACGTTCCAAGGCAGCATCTTTTTCAATTCCTTTGCGATATTCATCCAGAGTTGTTGCGCCAACGCACTGCAATTCTCCGCGGGAAAGTGCCGGTTTAATAATGTTGGCAGCATCCATCGCGCCTTCCGCCCCACCGGCACCGACAATTGTATGAAGTTCGTCAATGAAAAGGATAATCTTACCGGAATTACGGACTTCATCAATCACCGCTTTGATCCGCTCCTCAAATTGTCCGCGATATTTGGTTCCGGCAACCATCAAGGGCAAATCGAGTGCATAAATCTTCTTATCTGCCAAAATCTCCGGGACATTGCCGGCAGCGATCGCCTGAGCAAGACCTTCGAGAATCGCTGTTTTGCCGACACCGGCTTCACCAATCAGAACTGGATTGTTTTTGGTACGCCGGCAAAGCACCTGAATTACCCGTTCGATTTCATCGTGGCGACCGATCACCGGATCAAGTTCGCCACGAGCGGCCAGATCCGTCAGATTACGCCCGAAAGCAGCAAGGGCCGGCACTCCTTCGCTGGAATCCTCTCCGCCAGACTCTCTGCCATTACCGGTGCCATTCGGCTCGGCATCTGGAATATAATCGGCATCGAGCGCGCGGATAACCTCGCGGCGGACGGTATCGGCATCCAGTTTGAAGTTACCGAAAATGCGGGCGGTAACCCCTTCATTCATCCGAAGAAGCGCCAGAAGCAAATGCTCGGTCCCGATAAAGTTGTAGTTCATTGCCCGGGCTTCATTTTCCGAAAGCAGCAGGATCCGCTTCAGCCCGGAGGTAAAAGGCAATTGGCCGGCAACACGTGTAGGGCCGCCAATACCACAGACCTTCTCCACCTCATACCGGAGAGCATCAAGATTTAATCCGAGGGCCCGCAGGACACTGACTGCAACCCCTTCTTCGAGGGCGAGAATCCCCAACAGCAGATGTTCTGCACCGACCGCGTCATGATTGAGCCGTACCGCCTCCCGTTGAGCCAAAAGCAGCGCGTGCCGGGCACGCGGGGTAAAGTTTTTCATTCCACCGAATTCATCGGAATTAGCCATAGTATGATTCCTTTCCCAAACGGGTTGTTTCAAACAGAAAAAGTTTACCGGCACGCGAACCAGCCTTGGCGTATGGCAGCAGAAGCAAAAAAATCAATATCGTATTGTTTCCTCGGAGTATATAAGGAAAGAATCCCAGGATGCCATTCCTGCCGGAATTATTTCTGTACTTCTTTCATTAATATAGACCTTAACATGCAAAAAAACCACAAAGCACCGGAGAAAGCATTAGTAATATCTTGGGATATTCCCTGTTTTTCACTCAGCAGGATAGTCCCAGCCACACTGCCGGAAACACTTTTTCCTGGTTATTGTTTCACTTATTCTTCTACTGAGATTCCATATTCGCCCGTTTCTTCATCACTGGGGATCCTGCAAAAAATTTGCATTCACTCCCGAAAATGATACAGTATAAGGCTCACGCCGTCTCTTTTTTCCAGCCTTCGGAAAAATAGACGATATGGGGCAACGTCAGATTTTCCCATTCTTTTCCGGCGTTGAACATTGTCTGAGGATGATACTTTTATGAAAAAAATTGTTGTTGCAGCCATGTCTGGAGGCGTTGACTCCAGCGTTGCCGCTCTTTATTGCCGGGAGCTCGGATACGAAGTCATCGGAGCAACATTAAAGTTGAAACATCCTGATCCTGAGTTCTCCGCTATGCAGAAATGCGCTGCCGATGACGATGGGCGCGCGGTGGAAGCAGTTTGTGAAAAACTGGGAATCCGCCATATTTTCCTTGACGCCTTTGCCGACTTTGAACGGGAAATTCTCTATCCCTCATACAAGGAATACGCGCACGGGAAAACACCCAACCCCTGCACCTTTTGCAATGCAAAAATCAAATTCGCAAAGTTGATCGCTTATGCCGACTCTATCGGGGCAGAGTTTGTTGCTACAGGTCATTACGCCAGGCTGAAAACACTTCCGGATGGATCAGTTCAAGTCTTCCGGGGCAGTGATCCCGTGAAAGATCAAACCTATTTTCTGTACCGCCTTACCCGGGAGCAATTACAAAGAGTCCGTTTTCCTATCGGAGAACTGGAAAAAAGCCGCGTCCGTGAACTTGCCAGGCAGGCTGGACTCGTTACGGCGGATCGGAAAGACAGCCAGGATGCCTGTTTTCAAGCAGAAAATGAATGTTTTCCTGAGACATTGCGCCGTCTTGTCGGAGCTGAGCCCCAGCGAGGGCGAATCGTTGCCAACGGTAAAATTGTCGGCAAACACGAGGGGATTCACCGCTATACTCTTGGCCAACGCAAAGGACTTGGTGTTGCGCTTGGAGTTCCAGCCTATGTATCCCGCATTGATCCGGAACGAAATATCATTGAACTTTCAACTGATGAAAGAGTCCTCGGGTGCAAAACCTTCCGGGTTCTTGACCCGGTTTTTACGCAGGGAGCCCCACCGTTAGAAAAATTTCAAGCGTCAGTTCAAGTCCGGTACCGCTCAAAGGCAGTCCCTTGTACCGTGATACCCCTTACCGATGGAACACTTCAAGTTTCACTGGCCCATGAACTCAGAGCGGTAACACCGGGGCAGGCAGCAGTTTTTTACGATGGCGATCTTCTATTGGGCGGAGGAATTATCGACCGGGAGAGCTCTTCGCTATGCTGATTAAAATTGTCTGTATCGGGAAATTCAAAGACCGACACCTCGAAGCCAAATATAAGGAGCTTTTAAAGTGGATCGGTCCTTATGCAAAGGTGGAAGTAGTGGAACTGCGCGACTCAACCAGAGAAAAAGAATCAGAATCTTTGCGCAGTAAAATTGATCCCGGGAAAGAATACATTTTTATCTTGAGTGAAGAAGGAAAAACATTCACCTCTCACGCGTTTTCGGAAACCATTGCCGCAATTGATCGCAAAATTGTCTTTGTGATCGGCGGCCCTTACGGGATGACTCCGGAACTCAAACAATGTGCTCACACTTTACTGGCGCTTTCACCTATGACTATGACCCATGAAATGGCAAGACTGTTTCTGGTCGAGCAGCTCTACCGGGCGATTTCCATTGCCCGTGGCGGAAAATATCATAACGACTGACTTTTTCCAAGCTCCAGCAAATTATATTCAATCAGGTAATCATTTTCAA
>CALGPR010000159.1 GCA_937960425.1 uncultured Lentisphaeria bacterium | reverse complement strand
ATCTGTTTATTAGCAAATTTAATGTTCTATTTCTGCTTTTCAACTATGAATACAAAAATAATTTTATATTCATTACTGATTTAGGAATCGCAGGAAAAAAAGAGAGGAAAGAAGAGGTAAAAGAATCAAATAGACTTGCGTTTGCCCATTCGTCGGTGTATTATACCAGAATTAATGTATTTTGTTCGAATGGCATTTTATTTTGTAATTGAATTGCAATAAAAAAACTATAATCATGGAGTATTCAAATGAATCAAGACGAAGTCGTAGTCGTTGAAGATGGTGGAGTTACTACCACCACAGCTACCGAAGGTGTGCCGGCCCCGGACGCTCCTGCCCAACAACAGCAACCGACCTTTTTACAAAGTTTAGGCGGCATGTTGCCGATGTTGATTATTCTGGTTCTCTTCTTCTTCTGGATGAGCCGTTCCCAGAAAAAGCAGCGTGCCCAGCGGGAAGCCATGCTTAACGCGATCAAGAAAGACGACCGTGTAATGACCAACGGAGGTATTTTCGGTACTGTTGTGGAAGTACGCGACGCAACCTATATTATCGAAATTGCTGATAAAGTTCGTATTGAAGTTGCTAAGAATGCGATTTCCGGCACAGTTCCCACCGCCGATGAAGCGCCTGCTGCGAAGTAGGATTCTCCCCCCTTTCAATTGAATTTCCAGCAGCATGAATTGCTTTTAATAAGGATATGGAATGAATAAAAAACCGTTTGTTCTCCGCACAATCATTGTTCTTGTGGTTATACTGGTATTTTCATTGTCCATGTATCCGCTGACGCAGCGTGATTTTTATGAGACATTTCAGAAGATGCTCAAAGATCCGCAGGATCAGGTTGCAGCCGAATTGATTGAAGATGCCCGCAAAGCTCAGGCTCAAGATGCATCGATTTATGCGTCTACTGCTCTTCTGGATGCCGCGAATGCCAAGGGCGTTGAACTGGGAAAGTTGATCAATACTACCAAGGATGTCCAGCATAACCGTGACGTTATCAGTTTGATTCGCAAGGAAGCCAGCAGTTCAATCCGTCTTGGGCTCGACCTTAACGGCGGGGTGGAATTTACTCTGGAACTGGTGGAAAGCCCTGATTTCCTTAACCAGTTCAACAGTACTGAAGAAGATCGCGAAGAACTTGAAAAGCGTAAAGAGGCGGAATTTGCCCGTTATCGCGATATTGCAATTGAAACGTTGCGCAAACGTTTGGAAAGCCAGAATATTTACGAAGCGGAAATTGCTCCTACCGGCAGCCGCTATATTTCGTTACGAGTACCGGTTGTTTCCAAGGAGGAAATGGTCAAGATCATGGAATTGATCAAGATGAGTGCTCGTTTGCGCTTCCAACTGGTTCACCCCAATAACAGTGAACTTGTAGCGGCGTATCAAGCGGATCCCGAAAATTTCAAAATTCCTCCAGATTATGAGCTGATGAAATCGGTAGTGGTTCGGCAGGGGAGAGAACCTTATACCGAGCTGCTTTTTGTGAAACGCCGTTTTGAAATGGACGGGAAGCATATTACGCGAGCAGAGCCGGTTTCGGACAGATATGGCCAGATTAAGATCTCTCTTGCGTTTGACTCAGCTGGAGCGAAACGTTTCGGTGAAGTGACTCGCGCCAATGTTGGACAACGCTTGGCAATCATTCTTGATGGCAAACTTTACAGTGCTCCGAATATCAACGAAGCAATTGAAAACGGCAGTGCGGAAATCAGTGGTGATTTTTCCCGGGAAGAAGCCAAAAATATTGCTGACGCACTTTCCAGCGGCGCAATGCCTTTCCAAATTAATGTCACTGCTGTTTTCAACACCGACCCGTCGCTCGGGCAGGATAACGTAACCAATGGTATCTGGGCGGGGATCGTTGCGCTGGGCATTGTGATGCTTTTTGTTGGTATTTACTATCAGCGTGCGGGGCTTGTTGCGGTTATTGCATTGCTGGTCAACGTTGTGTTGCTGCTCGGTATGATGGCGGCATTCAGCGCTACACTGACTCTGCCGGGTATTGCCGGTATTGTGTTGACAATAGGTATGGCCGTGGATACCAATGTGTTGATCTTTGAGCGTATGCGAGAGGAAGTCAGTGCCGGAAAATCGATTACTACCGCATTGGATTTGGGATATGCTAAAGCATTCAGTGCGGTTATGGACGCGAACGTTACCACCTTAATTACCGCTTTGGTTCTGGCGTGGTTCGGTACTGGTGCGGTTAAAGGATTTGCAGTAACGCTGGCCTTCGGTATTCTTACCAGTTTGTTCACCGGTGTTTTCTTAACACGGCTTGTCTTTGATATTATGGTGCGCCTGGGCTGGCTGAATTCTCTGCATATGTTCCATTTCCTGTCGAATCCCCATTTCGATTTTTTGAAGTATCGGAAAGTTGCTCTCGGTGGGTCTTTGCTATTGGTAATTGCCAGTCTTGTTCTCTTTGCAGTGAAGGGAAAGGATATGTTCGGGGTTGACTTTACCGGCGGTATGACCATCAGCTTTGACTATCAAGAACGTGTCCCGCAACAGGAGTTGGAGAAAGCACTTGCTCAAATCAATTTTGGTGATGCTCGTATTGCTTACAAAGAAAACGCCAGCTTTGCGGACAACCGCAAATTGGAATTGATGATTCGCGATAATGCTAAAGTCTCTGCCGCGTTACACAAAACCAGCCCCAAGGAATTGATTGAAGCACATTTGAATCAATGCTTCCCCAATGCAAAATTTTCTGGCGGGCAAGAGTCCAGTGTCGGCGGCCTGGTGGGTGAGGAGTTCACAAAATCAGCGGTCAAAGCCGTGGTTCTGGCATTTGTCGGGATTATCATTTATGTGACGCTCCGTTATCAGATCAGTTATGCTCTCGCGGGGATCATTGCATTGATACATGACGTTATTATCGCATTGGGGATCTTCGTGGTATTTGATCGCGAAGTTACCTTGACTGTAATTGCCGCAATGCTGACGATCATTGGGTATTCGCTCAACGATACCATTGTTGTCTTTGACCGCGTTCGGGAAAATTTGCATAATGGTGCTCCCGGGAGTTATGGAGATGTTGTCAATCTCAGCCTTAATCAGACGTTGAGTCGAACGATTTTAACGTCATTATCCACGTTCCTCGTGCTGGTGGTGCTGTTCTTCTGGGGCGGTATTGCCATCAACGACTTTGTGCTGGTGATGTCGCTTGGTATCATCATCGGTACCTATTCGTCGATTTTTGTTGCCAGCAGTCTGGTGGTAATGTGGCATAAGCAGAAACGGCACAAAGAGGTTGGAAGTCCGGAAATGCCGGAAATCATGCCGGAAAAAGAACAGAAAGTTCTCAATTAACCCCGTTGCGTGTTGCGTGTCAATCAAGGCCGGATTCATCAGAATCCGGTCTTTTTTTATTTTTTGTGTTTGTAAAAAGAAATAGCATCGCTTATTATGTTATGCAATGAGAATAATGGATTGCATGTGAATTCTTAGGGAGAATGATGAAACAGAATTTTTTACTGGTTGCAGCAAGTGTGGGCGGATTGCTGGTGCTTTGCTCCGCATGCAGCAAAATGGGTAGTCGGGCTTATGTCATTGATGAGGCAAAGGTCATGGTTGGCTCGGCAGTTGATGAAGCGAAAAGGAAAATTATCCTGGGAGACGAGTCAACAAAAACATCAAAATACCTTGCCCGGGTTGTGTTTGATGCACCGATTGAGTCTGGCAGTATTTCTTTTGAAAGTATCCTGTCGCATGCGGACCCAGACCAGATTCATTTCAGCATCGCAGGCGATGAAGGCCCGGCAGTAGACGTTCCGCTTTCAGAATTATCGGCGAAAATTGCTTCCGATCATATTCAGGTGGCGTTGCCAGAAGCGTTGAAGGGGGCGTATTCCCTGACGATGTCATTTACTGCTGATTTGGATGAGCCGGGCATTGCCGCTGAAATTGCGATCCCCGAACTTGATGTGACATTAAGTGGTAATTCACCGGAGTCGACTGCTTATTTTTCGGTTGTGGATCCGTGGATGGAGGCGGATGTGGCTCAAAGCAAAGAGCTGTGGGATCGAGAAAGTGCCAGAACGCAACTCGTGCTATCCGGCCCGAAAAATGACTGGATGACTGGTGCCATTATGATAAAAAGTAATAAAGTGGAAGGGTATACCGTTTCCCTCAATACGAATGGCTCCCCGGCTTTAACTGATCGGCTTGATCTGCGTATTGTCGGACAGGTAGAGGATGCCGATGGCGGGACTGTTGTCTGGGATGCCTTGATGAACGAAGACCATACACAGAAATATGGTCATCGCCCGTTGAACAGCGCGTCCATTCAATTTTACCCCCATGTGTTGGTTTCTGCTGACACTCCGGTAATGTTGTGGCTGACGGTGGATGTCCGTGGCTTGGATTCTGGACGATATACTGCGGAAATTGAGCTGAAGAATGCGATCAATTCCCTCCGGATACCAGTCGAAATTCGAGTCGGAAAAGCTGAACTTCCAATAGACAATCCTTTGATGATGTTTGGATGGCAGTGGAATAATGATGACCCGGAATTGATTAAGGATATGATTGACCATGGCTACAATGTATTCTGGCGGGAACAGGAAGCTGCCTGGAAAGCTGGTGCCAAGTTTCTTCTATTCCAGTTCAGCCCGACCTTTGGTCGCGAACCTCTGACCGAGGAACGGAAAGCAGAAATCCGTGAGGAGCTTGAAAAAATCAAAGAGCTTGTTACCCGGTTGCAGATTCCCGATGACGCCTGGGCGATTAATATTGCTGATGAAATTTCCGATAGTCAGGTGGACCGCGATATTGAAAGTGCTCAATATATCCGTTCACTCTGGCCGGAAGTCAAGCTTTACTTCAATCCCGCCTGGGGAAAAGCTGCGGATGCGTTACAGAATACGACAACACTTGATGGAACCATTCGCAAGATAGCACCTTTTGTTGACGTGTGGCAACCGTATTCATGGCACCTCTGGGATGGAAGTGGAGTCTATGAGTATATTCGGGAAACAGGCAAAACATTCTGGTATTATGAGATTTTCAGTACGGCGGCGCGCCGTCCCAATGTCGCAGCTCATATGTTGCGCACTGGTCCCGTTTACGCGTGGAAATTTGGAGCGACTGGCTATGGAAATTATGCGTTGAATTCATGGTGGGGGGCCGGAGATCCATGGAATCATAAGACTGGCCCGAACTATGCCCTGGTTTATTCTGTGGATCCGATACCGCCTTCTTCTCGTGCATATGAAGCGGGAAGACAGGGAGTTCAGGAATACAAGCGTTTTTTTGTCCTTGAGAAAAAAGGATATAACCCGGAAAAATTGAAAGAGTGGGCGGACGTTTGGTATTCAGAAGCGATCCCGGGAAAAGTGCAGAAAATTGAAGAAGCTGTTAAGGAAATGGATACTGCTTTGGAAGCTCTTGCAGAAAAAGAGGTCGCAACGGAAACAGATAAGTCATAACGGAAGTCCGCAAGTTGTCTTTTGTGGGTAACATTACGTGGGGTTGCGGTTTTACGGTAAAAAGTATGATGTTCAGGAAAGAAAATTTTGTTTCTCACCTTTTCCTGCTTTATGGCATTTCTTGTAGTAGAGAAAAGGATATGAGCAGTTGACGAAAGCAGGCAAGATCAATACAGATAAAATTGCTGTTGGATATTTTCTCATTTCTTGGCTTTTTATGCTGAGGGGAGGTTGTGTGTAACCTAGGCCAACATCGACAGGCCGATCGATTGCGTGAAAAAATAAAAAAGGAACCAGATTTTTCTGGTTCCTTTTTTGTGCGAGGGCAGTTTGATCAATCGATATTGAAACGGAACTGGAAGGCATTCGTCGCCTTGACCACTTCTTTTATTTTTTCGACGATCAGTTCCGGAACGTCTCCACTGGTTTTGATGACTGCCAGAGACATTCCCCGTTTCAAATCCTGTGGAGCACGGATATCGGTGATATTGATATTTTTTTCTCCCAGGATACTGGCAATTTTCCCAATCACTCCCGGTTCGTCGGCATATTCGATAAAAAGATTGTTGCCGGTCGGCTCAAGATAGAGATGATCAAAATTGTTAATCCGGGAAATCATGATATTGTGTTCCGTTAATGTTCCCCGGACGCTGACTTTTTCAACAGCATCATCGTTGCCGGCAAAGAAATCAATAGTCATGGCTTCGCCGTAATGCTTGTTGTTGTCAACGTCACGATTGACCAATTCAACTCCGCGGGTGGCCAGGAATCCCGAGGCATCACTAATGGCATGGAAGGCATCGTAGTCCTCAATGACTCCGGCAGCAATCGGAGTAGTGAGATATTTTGCAAATTTGCTGAGTTTGCCATAGAAACTGGTTTCAATGCGGCTCGGCTGCGTATTCCGGCCCAGGTATCCGTGAGCAATAGAGGTCAGAACATAAGCCAGTTTCTGATAGTTGGCATCAAGATCATCAGGGATTTCCTTGTTGACGACACAGCTGGTGATGCCTTGTTCAAAGTAGGCAATGGTCTGCTCTGCAGAACGACGAGCCGCGACAAAGTTCGCTTCTTTTGTGTTGGCACCGATGTGGGGCAGCATAATATCTGCGATATCTTTAATTGGCTTGTCTCCGGCTTCATCTTTGGGGTATACGTCATTGCAGAAATAAATTTTCTTTTCTGCTTTGACTTTGCGCAGGTCATCTTCATTGAGAATGCCTGCACGGGCGCAGTTGATCAGGACAGCACCTTCATGCAGAAGCGAAATTAATTTGTAATTGATCATTCCGCGGGTTTCGTCGTTTTCCGGAATATGGAGTGTGACGAAGTCAGAACGTTTGAAAATTTCCTCAACAGAGACCAGTTCGACATGCAATTTTTCTGCTAAAGCAGCAGACATCATCGGGTCGTACCCGAGAATTTTTACTTCAAATCCGGCAAGGCGTTTAATGACCAGCTGTCCGATATTTCCGAGCCCGAGGATACCGACAGTTTTACCGGTGAGTTCAGTCCCCATAAATTTTTTCTTTTCCCAGTTTCCTGCGCGGGTAGACTCGTCGGCAGGAATCATCTGGCGGATTGCGGCAAGCATCATGCCGACAACTTCTTCCGCAACCGCATTGGAATTTGCACCCGGTGTATTCATAACATCGATATTTTTGCGGCGGGCATATTTAGTATCAATGGTATTGAACCCGGCACCCGCACGGACAATCAAACGGAGTTGGGGAAGGGCATCGATGATTTCAGGCGTGATTTTCTCACTGCGAACAATCAGGGCTTCAGCATCAGAATTGGCAGCAACCAAGTCAGCGATTGGTGTTTCTGCATCCTGAACGACAGTGTAATTATTGTCTTGCAGCAGGGCTCCGGCAAATTTGTCGAGCTTGGTCGGTATCAGTACTTTTTTCATGTTCATACCTCATAAGATGATTTGATAAAACCGCTTTTGAATCCCATCTTGCCTGTCCAGAACAAATAGATGGAAAAAGCAAACGGAATTTCAGAAAATAGAAAGCAAATTCCGATCGGTTATCTTGTTAAGATACCTCATAAATAAAAAAAATCCAATTTAATTGGCAAAAAACTGCATACTGAAGCTGTAAAAAAATGACTTTCATGCTATATTTCTTGATCCGTAAAATTCTGTCAACAGCAAATCCGCTATGGAAGTGGAAAAAGGGAAAAGGGCATGAAGAAGAATTTCGGGCCGGTTGTCCATCTGGAAACAGTCGATTCAACGAATCATTATGCCCGGGATCACTTTGACGACTTGACGGATGGAGCAATGGTTTCTGCAGATAGCCAAACTTCCGGACGTGGAAGACTGGGGCGAAACTGGGTTTCTCCTGCCGGGTGCAATATTTATGTATCGGTGGTAATGAAGAATTGCAGTTCTCCTTTTTTTGCCACGGCAGCAGTCGGGTTGAGTGCTCTGGAGGCCATTCGGGAAGTCGCGCCGGAAAGCGGAGTGTGGTTAAAGTGGCCAAATGATTTGTATATCGGTCATCGCAAAGTCAGTGGAATGCTCAGTGAAGGGGCGTCCGGAGGCGTGATCGCCGGAATCGGGATCAACGTCAATATGACCCGCGAAGAGCTCGATGCCATAGCAAGTCCGGCAACGTCGCTGGCAGCTGAGTGTAGCAGAGTTTTTGATCGTGATGCTTTTTTTGAAATTCTTGCCGGATATATCTGGCATTGGTATGAAATTTACCGGCGCAATCCCGCGGAAGTTGCCGCAGCGTGGCGGCTTGCCAACGGGTTGATTGGCAGGGAAATTGTCCTGATCGAAAATGGTCTTGAAACCGCTGGAGTGGTAAAAGGAATTGCCGATGACGGCGGATTGATTTTTGAGTCCGCAGGCGTGGAACGGGTCGTTTACGCCGGGGATGCAACGGTGGATAAGCGCTCTTTCGAGGGCGCATGCAATGATAATAATTCTGATGGCAACAATCAACATAACCAAAAGAGGTAGAACAATATGGAATTGTTACTCGACGGCGTTAAGCTGATGGTTCTCGGCATGAGTGTGGTTTTTATCTTTCTCGTGTTGATGATCCTGCTTATGAACTTGATGGGACGGATTCTCGCTCCGTTTGCCGGGATGCTTGAAGCTCCGGCGGAAGCACCGAAGCGTACGACTCCGACTGGTGGTGATAACGATAAGAAACTTGCAGCTGCCGCGGCTGCCGCATTCCACGCCTAT
>CALGPR010000158.1 GCA_937960425.1 uncultured Lentisphaeria bacterium | reverse complement strand
CATTAAAAGAGCGGTCTCCGCGGCTTCCGCTTCGGTATAGGGGCGCCCGAGAACGTACATGCCGCGATTGACCGGCGTATTTTCGATTTCGTGGAGATATTCATGAAGAAGTTCTGCACTTTCTAAAATCCCTTCCGAAGTTTCCCAGTTACCGGGAAGCCCCGCTTCTTCAGATAGATTTTCGCTTTTTACTGTCTCTATGATAGTTTTTGCATATTCTTCCCGCAATGCAGCATCAGTACATTCGGTGAAAGCCTCAAGTGTTTCACTGAGTTGTTGAAGTTTGCCGTAAAGTCCCCCATTCATAAATGGAGCTGTCAAGTGGCTGGAAATCACAGCGTAACTGCGGCGTTTGGCAACCATTGCTTCGCCGATATTGTTGATGATGTACAAATACGCATGCGGGATTGAACCGGTCAGAGCGTCCGGCCAGTCATTCTCCGATAATGCTAACTGCTTCCATGGCGTAAATTCCAGACTGCCATGGGTTCCGAAGTGCAACATCGCGTCGGCATTCAAACCGTGTTGGAGATATAAATACAGTGCGGTATAGGCATAACACGGAGCTGTACCGGTTCCATGAATGACGGCACTTTCATCTTTACCGCTGCCCGGCATGACCTGGGGAAGCAGTTCGATATTGCCGAAACGGACGACTGCCAGCGGCAGGGCGCGGCCGTTTCCATGAGGAAGAAATTCTGAACTTTCAGAAATTTCTCCATGTGCATTGACAACGCTGTCACGCAATGTTTGAGAAAACGATTTTTCCGCCCAGTTCGTCCATTCCTCCGGCGTAATCCAGCGACAGTTTGCCGTCTTTAAAAACTCTTCCCGTGCGCCCACAGCATACGAGCCGAAGACTGCGCCATGCTTCTGAATGATTTCCGCCAGTTCCGTTGCCGATTCCGGAAGTTTTCCGGTAGTATAACCTTCAGCCTGGAGACGGCGGAGTAAGTTGAGCAGGGAAGGGGCACATTCCAGGCCGGACGCCTGCAACGCATTTTGCCCGGGAGCCTTGTAGTAAATGATAGCAATTTTCTTTTCTGCGTTAGGTTTGCGTTTCAAATCAATCCATTTGCGCGCCAGCTTTGCCAGCTTTTCAGTCCGTCCGGGGATATACCGATGCTCCTGGAGTCCGCGTTTGTTGAGGTAGAGTGCGGAAATGACTATCGGTGCAGACGCGCCGTCCAATTCCGGCATGGTGATGCTTTGACTCAACAGGCCACCACTCATTCCCAGCTGATCCTGAAGGTATTCTTCATATAGGGCATTGACTTTGATCGGAGCGAGCAAAGGGATATTCTTTTCCTGTATTTTTTCCACAATGTTTTCGATTCCCAATCCCATCCTGCCGTGAGGAAGATAGAGAATCAAAGCAGGATCAACTTCTTCAATTGTCTTGACGGAGCCTGAGCCGGGCGCCGAAACAACTGCTAGATTTTCGGCTTCAAGAGCATCGGCCAGTCCGGTAAGATCGCCACCCCCCATGCCGGAAAAAATCAGTACGCGGGGTTTTTGATCAAATTCTGCATCACGCTGGCGGGCAAACGCATAATATTCTTCAAGTGTTTCAAATCCGTCGCTGTCACCGTCAGCCCGGAAAAAGGCAATTTTCCGGGGCGGTTGAGGCGGCGCCACAGGGGCAGCAAAGAGACCCTTGCCTTCAACCTCCTGCCTGGTATATGATAATAGATTGCGGAAGTTATCTTTGCCGCCAAATTCAAAATATTTTTTGACGGTGTCAGCATGTTGTTCCGGGAGAGTGTTGATCGCTGTTTCTGCGCGAGTGGACGCGTGAACATACTGGTACTGCCCGGCATTTTCGTACTGTTTGAGTAATTTTTCCTGTTCCGGTGTAAACTTTAATCCCATGCCGAAAAAATAAACTACATCAAAATCGGCCAGCTCCTGCCCGGCATTTTCATCCCATTTAACGGTTTCAACTTGCAGAAACGGCCCGGTTTCGTAATCCAGAAGCGGGGCGATGATGTAATCGGGATAATTTGCCAGTGCTATCCGCGTCGGCCTGAGCCACATTTCCCATGCTCCATACAGTGCTGCCGCAAAGCACAGGAGAGAAATGATAACGGCAAGCAACTTTTTTTTCTTCATTTGGTTTCTTCCTCAGGGACGTAGATGACTTCCCCGTTTTCAAGTTCATAAGCTATGCCGACCTTGCGCCCTTTGCCATTGCCACCTTTGGCTTCGGATTTATAGCGCGTGACCTGATTTCCTTTTTTGACGATAATTTCCATGTCCGATTTTCCGGCATTTTTGACGAAAGTGGCGTCATCGCCAGTCAGAAATTCGGTCATGGAACTGCGGATGGCAAATGCTACCATCAGCGCGACGGCAAAGACCATCGCTACATCGAAAAGATTGGTCAGCATTGCCATCGGGTCGACATCTTCGTCGTGTGAAAAGGGCGAATAACGACCGCGTCGGCACTTCATTTGGTTTCTCCCCTGCGGCTGAGTTCAAGGTCAAGGCAATACCGCAGATCGGAAATTTCCTTCGCATACCAATGCCGTTTGACGGAGTAGAGCATCAAGCCAACTCCGGCGATCAGGATACCGACAACAGTAGTCGCGAAGGCAATCTGCATGTTCATTGCCATTGACGCAACGTCACCAGCTGCTAATCCTGCCAGTGCCGGCCCCATGGGAATCAAAGTTCCCATCAGTCCCAGCATCGGCCCGGCTTTCATTAGAACCCGGCTTTGTTCCAAATCCCGTTCTCCGGAAAATTCCAACTCAGAAAGAGCTTTTTCGCAATCAAGTTCATTCCAGTCGAGTGAGGAAAAATGACGGATGGACGCAGCAAGTTTTCCTTTCATGGTTGTGTCCGGCAGAGCTCCTGCCCGCACAGCGGCAATAATTGCTGGTGCAGTTCTGCGTTCCCGGATCATCGTGTGATACATGGAAAAAAATCCACCGAGCTTCCAAACTGCAAAACCTAAGAATAACAGCAGTAGCGCCATTACCGGCAGCAGTAGACTGATTGAGATGTAATTTAAAATCTGGTTGAGTGCAAACATATTGAAGAAGTTCCTTAAATAAAATTCATTCACCTGAAGGATTCAGACGGGTGATGATTCTTTTTTCCTGAAGTTTCCGCCACATTGCTCCCGGGATGAGTGCGAGAGCCAGAATAGCCAGAAACAAGAAGGAATATTTTAACTGTGATGTAGTTTCATTCTGCCATTCGGGGAGTTCCGCATAAGCGGCAAGCGGCAGAAATACGGCCAAGCCGAGGAGAAGGAATACACTGTTCCACGCCCGGTCAACTTTATCATCAAAGTTTGCCGGAACCAGGCGCATGGCAAATAAAACCAGCAATGCAGCCAGTATTGTTGTGCCTACTGCGCAAGGGGTAACTTGCGATGGCGAAAAGCGGATAAATTCCGCGAAGCTCCATGCCAACAAAAAGGCATTTCCTATCGGAAGAACCAGAGAAGGGAGAACTGCGGAAAAATAGAAGAGATCCCGCAGCCTCTTTTTTTTACTTTCACAAGTTGCAAGCAGTTTCAAGCCCGCTGCCAGTGTGATCAGTTCCTGGATGACTACCAATGCACAGACATCTTGCAGGATGCCTCCCTGCTCAATGGCTGATAGAGCCGCCTGAGGATTCCATTTGCCGACAATTCCGGAAACAGCATACATCACGCCGCCGAGGAGAAGAATGATTCCGACCGCCCAGCGTTTAGGGAGCAGGGCAAGCTTGCAGAGTGATGCGTACCATGCGGTCAGAAAAAAAAGTGCAAAAAAAAGTGTCATTCTTCTTCCTCATGCAGCAGATAAAAGCTGTGAAATTGCCACAGACCGTTATTTTCACTCATGACAATCTGTGCGCGCCCTCCGGATTCATTGGGGAAGAAAAGGCTCTTCCGCTCGGGATTTTGTGCGTAGCAGGTTACAGCAAGAAGTGTGTCAAAATCGATGCGATCCTGCATTTCTCCAAGATCCCGGCGGAAAAGCCTGAGTTCCTGGTCGTATGGGTTGGCACAAAGTTTCAGAAACTCTTTGGGATTGCGCTTCTGTGCTGCGGATGCAACTTCACGAGCCATTGCCGCCGCGCTCGAATAGGCTGCCGTATCAAGATGAATGATCTTTGCTTCCGGGATATCTCCGGGTTGAAGCGCATAGAGCCCAATACCAATGATTACTGAAACAAACAGAAAACAATACCATTTTTTCTGATCCATTTTTTCACTCTTTTCTGTTAACGGGACTTATATACATCACTATTGCCCGCTCCGATGTGCCCAATACGGTAAGATTGCGAAACTTCATCAGAGTTCAATGTCCCAATGCGTTCTGCCTGAACATGGCCGTCAGCGTAAGCAGCATTGGCACGGCCGCGGTGACGGAAATGTACCGTTCCGGTGGAGTAGAAGCTCCCGTCCGGTTTTTCTTTGCAGTACAAAAATGCCTGCATTTGAGGAGGATCGTATACTCTACTTCCCATCGACGCACGCGCTGAATCAGCAAAAACAACCACCTCCGAAGCGTTAACTACTGATGAGAGTTTCTGAGCCGGTGCTCCGTTGTAGGCTCCGAACCACTGTGCATTGTATCCGTAGCCAGCACCTCCTTCCATTTCTTCAACAGTGCCGGTTAATTCCGCATCAGGGCAGATCATTACCCCGGTACTGTTGTCCAGATAAGGTCCGAGAATCTGATTGTCCGTCATGTCATATACTCCACTTTGGGTTTTTCCCAGCCAGGAATCCCCGTTTGCTCCCATTCCATAAGCATTGCTGTAGGGACAGGAAAAGTCTTCATTGTCATTCGCGTACATGATATTCGCCATCATGATCTGGCGCAGGTTGCCGGAACAACGAACTCGTGTCGCCGCACTGCGAGCGTTCCCCAGAGCTGGCAGCAGCATTGAAGTTAGGATGCCAATGATTGCAATCACCACCAACAACTCGATTAAAGTAAATTTACGATCGGTCTTGTTCATTTTTTTAGTCTTAACTAATTAATTGTATAAAAAAATAACTCTCGGTCAAGAAGCTATCTTGAATTCACGTAATCTATTTACCTGTTTGATGGTGATAATGAATATATCTCAAGAAAATTTTTTTTCAACTCTTAAAATTAGTTTTTCCTAATTTTGGCAAGATTCTTTTTCCGCAGGATCAAAATTGACGGTTTCATTGTCGCGTTGGAAAAACTCAAGCAAAGACTGGAATAGCCGCTCTGAAAAAGCATTGTCTGATTGGAGTGTTGTGTTGAAGGAAAGTCGTTCCAATAGTGACTTGCCAATTCATCCGTAATAGTCTTTGGCCGAACTGAAACCTGCAGTCCTCCGAACTGTGACAGCAGTATGCTTTTCCTGAAATTGCTTCGTACATTTGCAAACTCTCAGAGTGGGAAAAAAAGAACGAAGTTTCGGTTTTACCGTTTTTTTTACAAACAAATGTGGATTTTTTTCGGAACAGGGTGTATCCGTAACTTTGTAAACATGCTAAACAAACAACCTCCGCAATGGGTTTCCGTCAGGAAAAAAGGGAGAAAAAATGAAAAAACAGAATTACCGGGCAATCAGTCATTGGTTTACATGGGAGGATTTGGATTATCCGAGTGAAGCGCTGGATGCGAAGTATCGTCGGCAGGCGGCAGAGGCAAAGGCTGCCGGGGTTAACCTGGTGATGGTCTTCGGATTTCACTTCCGTTGGGACTTTATCTACTGTTTTGATACCGTGCATAAGGTGATCAAAAGCATGACCGACGCATATCACGAACAAGGGATCAAAGTCATGGATCACCATAGCGCGGTGTTAAGCCATCGCCCGCGCAGCTGGGAAGGGCGGATTGCCACATCCAAAAAGAATCATCATCATATTCCGCTGACGCCGGCACCGGAAATGATTCCCTATCTGCAGTATGAAGGGTCATCTCTTAATTCCTGGCGTCAACTTCGCGTCGATACTGGAGACCCGGTTTTTCTCGAGTGCTACCAGGCGGAAAGCTTCTGTCAGAACAACCCCGATTTTCAGAAAGCATATCTTTCCTATGTGAAACGCCTGTTCCGGGAAACCGGTGTCGATGGCTTAATGTGCGATGATATGATTTTTTACGGTCAGTGGGGCGCCTGCGGCTGCGAACATTGCCGTAAGCGGTTCCGCGACCAGTTCGGGATGGAATTGCCGGATAAAAATGATTCCACATTCTGGGGAAATTATGACAATGAACTTTTCCGTGCCTATGTGGCCTCGCGTTTCCGTTGTCCGACGGATTTTCTCGGCCTTGTTCGTGAGGCAATCGGCAGCGATAAACTGTTGACAACCTGCTGTTCAAGTTCCTCGGGAAAAATTCTCGATGCCTACGGAATGGATTTGACCGTCCTCAACGAACCTCTTTCCATCGCCATGCTGGAAATGTGTGGGGAAATCGGAGGCGGCAGCCACGGTATTGCCAGCCGCGTGCCGGATATCCTGCTGCATCGCGCGATTTGCGCACGCCGCTCTATGGGAAGTCTCGGTATGGGATACGCTTATTATCCCGCCAGCGGTTTTCTGGCATGGAGCCTTGACCGTTTCCTGGGGTCGGATATCTGGGTCTCAAGCCTCAAAGGCAGATTAGGCGTTTCCAACGAAGTATTGGCAACATTACCGCAGGAACCGGAACTAGTCAGCGAAGCCTTCCGCTTTGAAGAAGCCCACGAACGGCTCTTCAAAGGAACTCCAGTCGCTCCGGTCGCGGTTTATTACTCCCATGACAGCAAACTCTTTAACGGTGACTGTGCCGACGATTATACCAACAGTTACTGCAAAAGCGTTACCGATTTCTTCCTTAACGACCTCAATTTTACCGTCGTGGATCGAATTCCTCCGGTCAGCGATCACCCGGTGTTGGTGCTGGTCGATTGCGGATGCATGTCCCCGGAAATCCGGGAGGCACTGGAAGCATATCTGGCAGAAGGAGGCACAATTGTTGCCAGTGGATTGACCGGCCTGATGGATCATACCGGTAAGCTCTACGCCGATGGCGGCTGGCTGGCAACTCACAATATGCAGCTCGCAAAACCGGTTGTAGATCGCCCCAAGCCGGACTTTTCCACCTTCTTTGAAATGTGGGGATGGATTATGGAACGCAATGTCCCCGGAAAAATGCTTTTTGCCACCGACACCAAAGCTGATTCCGATGGCATTTACCATCTGCCGACAGGAAATGGCAGATTATTTTATCTGCCTGAACGGATGCATTGTGAAGAGAATTTGCCGAAACTGCGCAGCTTTGTCCAGAAATTGATTCCCGTCCGCTTTCATGTTGACCGCCCGGAAACTCTCAACTGCCAGCTTTTTGAGATTCCCGAAGGCCATGTCATGCACTTTATGCCAAGCGGTATGAGTGCTGTTTACCATGAATTTTTACAAAATCAAGCCAATGGCGAGCGGGTCGTTCAGAATATCCTTTATCCGGAACTCAGCGGAGAAGTCAGAATTTCCGGCCCCGTTTCCCGGGCAATCCTCTATTCTGCAGACTTGAAGGAGCCCAGAGAATTACCAGTCGTTAATGGAACTGTTATCGTACCGCTGGAAGGAATCAGGCGTTTCTTCAGCGTCGAATTAGCGAAATAATCTACTAAAACGCAAAACGCCACTGCCGGCATGATTCCGACAATGGCGTTTTTTTTTTGTACCAATGGGGGGTGTTTAACAGCTGACGTATCCCTTTGTTTGCAACGTAGCGACAAACTGGTCGTAATCAGCTTCAGCTGTCGGGGGGAGGGGATCTTTGCAGGCTTCTGCAAGTTTTGCCATAGTGGCGGCTTTGTCAAGGCCTTCTTCGATCGCTTTCCAGATGAGCAGAGCTACCGGATTCAGCCCGTAGGTGTCCCCGGTATCAGGGTTGAACAAAATCGCACTGCCGTCAAATTCTTCCCGGCAGACAATAAGCGGATTTAATTTCATCTTCTATCTTCTCCTTGTTTACTGTTGAAATGTACACGGAGAAATAGCGTCCGTCAAGTGCCGTTCTTTTTCAACTTTCAATTTTCCTTTTATACTTCAAGGCTGTATAGTATAACTATGTAAGGAGCAGCATAGAAAAAAGTTCATGCACCGAACCGCTCCGGTATTTTCAGCTTCAGGAAAGGATTTTGCGCCGTAATGCAATTGGATGACGCCGCCATTTTGGGCGCTTTAAAACATTATTTCAATTACGATCAGTTTCTCGACAATCAGTTTGATATTGTGCGGCGCATCCTTTGCGGGGAGGAACTATGCGTGGTCATGCCCACCGGAGCGGGAAAATCCCTTTGTTACCAGTTGCCGGCGTTGATGCTTGATTCCTACACAATTGTTGTGTCGCCATTGATTTCCCTGATGAAAGATCAGGTGGATTCCCTGCGGACTCGCGGGATTCCCGCCCGGTGCATCAACAGTTCATTGCCTCTCTCTGCACAGCAGGAAGTGATGCAGGAGGTCGCTGCCGGCAACGTCAAACTTCTTTATGTTGCCCCGGAACGTTTTGGAATGGGAGCTTTTCAGAAACTGATTTCTACACGCCCCCCTTCGTTGTTTGTTGTTGACGAAGCCCACTGCATCAGTCAATGGGGACATGATTTTCGTCCCTCCTATCTGCGTTTGGGCGAGGTTGCCGAGATGCTTGGCGTTCCGCAGGTGTGTGCCTTTACTGCGACGGCAACTCCACGTGTCCGCGACGACATTCGGACGTTACTGCGTCGTCCCGGTATGGAGCTTCTTGTCGCCGGGTTCAGACGGCCGAATCTGGCGTTTTCAGTCCGCGAATGTGCCGGGGCAGAAGCAAAACATCGTGTCATTGCTGAACTTTTGAAAACGCCTTTGCCAACAATTATTTACGCTTCAACACGGAAAAATGTCGAACAGCTGGTTTCCGAATTTCATTGTATTGGCTACCATGCCGGAATGAGCGATGCGGAACGGGAAGAGGCGCAAAACCACTTCATGAACGATCCCTGTCCGGTTCTGGCCGCCACAAATGCCTTTGGAATGGGAATTGACCGCCCAGATGTACGTCGCGTGATCCATTACAATATTCCCGGCACACTGGAGGCATATTACCAGGAGGCAGGGCGTGCCGGCCGGGATGGCGAGCCGTCTGACTGTATTTTGCTGTTCAGTTACGCCGATCGATACGTTCAGGAATTTCTGATCGAAATGAGCAATCCTCCAAAGTCCGTTGTCGAAGCACTTTACCGGGTTTTGCTGGCAAAGTCCGCTGCTATCGGCTCTGTGGAATTGGAGTATACCGCGTCCCAGCTCGCAGAATGGATTCCGTCTGCAAAAAATGACAGTCAGATCAGCTGCGCGTTGACCGTCCTGGAAAATGCCGGGTACATTGCCCGTGGCTTTCGGTCTCAGAATTGTGGAACATTGGCTTTCCCGGAGGATCTGGGGCAGTTGCAGCAGCTCCATCAGTTGCAAAATACTCAGCGCTCACGCTTTATTTACCGTGTTATTGCCGCGTATGACTGGAAACTTTCGGCGGGAATTTCTGTCAGCATCGAAGAATTGGCGCGGGTTGCCGGACTTACTCCAGAGCAGGTCAAACGGGTTCTCTCCGCTCTGAATGGCGATTGCCTGGTCTGGAAACCCCCATTCCCCGGCCGTCGGATTACGCTTTTGAAACCGGAAGAGACGGAACTTGCCATTGATTTTTCGGCGTTAAGTGAAAAACAGGACTTTGAAATGGGACGGCTCAATGAAGTTATCGAATACACTCGTACCCGGCAGTGCCGTCAGCAGTATTTGATTCGGTACTTCGGGGAAGTCGCCGAATCCTGGCGCTGCGAAAGTTGCGATCGTTGTCAGAATACCGGAACGATTTCCGGTCGCCCTCCGACGGAGGAGGAAGAAGAAGTCCTTCGAACGATTCTATCCTTTGTTTACAGTCATCAAGGGCGTTTCGGCAGCGGCCGAGCCAGTGCGATTCTCGCCGGGGCGAAATCTGCAGATATCGTTCAAGGTAACTGGTCATATCTGCCGGAATTTGGAGCTCTTGCCGAATGGAAGCAGAACAATATCATGAAATATTTCAAGGTACTGGAAAAAATGCAGATGCTCGGCAGGATCGAACACGGAGAATTTCAACTCCTGGCAATTACCCGGACGGGGGTTGAATATTTGCGTGGCAGAGGCAACGTCCTGTTGGATTTTTCCCCTCCGGCATTGCGTGGCACGGTGCGCAGACAGGCACGTAAAAATGCGCAGAATATTGCTGCAGCTGCCTCTGATGGCGATCTTCTTGCCCGTTTAAAATTACTGCGGCGTTCCCTGGCAGAAAGGGCTCATGTCCCGCCCTTTGTCATTTTTACTGACGCCGTTTTGGAACAGCTTGCCGCCGTTCAACCGGAAAATACCATTGAAGCAATGGCTCTCAAAGGCATCGGCAGGGCAAAAGCCCGAAGCGTTCTTCCCTATTTCCTTGAAGAGATCGTCACATGGAAAAACGAACAACAGAACTGAGGTTTTGTATTGATGAAATTGATTAACTTCGATCAGTCGATGATGACCGAACTATGCGGTATCCCAACTTATAAACCGGAACAATATTTTGAGCTGATTGACGGCCCGATTCGTGACGCCGATGCCGTGTTGTTTCCCGCTTACTGGCAGGTAAATTCTCTGGTTTTCGGACTTCACAAAAATATTTTTCCCAGTTTGCCGAATTATCTGCTCGGGCACAATAAAGTCGAAATGACCCGTGCTTTTCAGGCTGTCGTGCCATCTCATGTCCCGGACACGCTGATTTTACCGAATACTCCATCGGCTCAAGAGCAGATCCTGGATGAATTTTTCTTCCCATTTGTTGCCAAAGAAATTCGCAGCGCTCGTGGGTGCGGCGTGTTTCTAATCGAAAACGCCGAAGACTTTGCCCGATATGCTGCCAACAATGACGTTCTGTATGTGCAAATGTATCTGCCGATCACGCGTGATATGCGGATTGTATGGGTAGGAGACCGGGTCGTTGCTGCGTATTGGCGGGAAGCGGAACCGGGGAAGTTTTTGAATAATGTTTTTCAGGGGGGCAGCGTGCGGTTTGATGCGGTGCCCGATGGCGCCATCGAATTGGTGACGCAAACCGCCCGGACGCTCGGAGTAAATTTTGCCGGTTTTGATGTCGCGGACGTCGATGGAGAGTTTTTTTTCTTTGAATTCAACAACCGCTTTGGCAATCAAGCGTTATGTGATAGCGGAATTACTCTTGGCTCAGCAGTTCTTGAGTATCTGACGCGCTGAGCACCAGCCCGAAAATAATGGCAAAACACAGCATGGAGCTGCCGCCATAACTGATCAGTGGTAACGTCAGCCCGCTGGGAGGCAGCAGCACAAGATTGATGGAAACGTGCAGCAGTGTCTGAAGCCCGTAGAAAAACGCCGCTCCGTATAGAAATAACTGCCGGGAAGGTTCCCGGGATTTTTCTGCAAGAAGAAAGATCACGGCGAAGAGTCCTGCGGCCGCGGCAAGATAGATCAATGCGCCCAGACAACCGATTGTTTCCATGATGGTTGCAAAAATAGAGTCATTATAGGCAAACGGTAGATAAATGTTGCTCCAATCGGCATCAAAGAGTCCCCGTCCGGTTTCTCCGCCTCGTGCTGCTGCGGAGAGGAATTGGCGAACGTGCCAGCCTGCTCCGGTGGGATCAGACGCCGGATCCAGAAAACCGTGAAGGCGGTCTTTGAGATAATCGAACTTCCACAATGCTACAAGGAAAAGAATTGGAATCCCGGCAAGGGTCAGCAGAAAATATTTTCGAGAAACTCCGCAGAGGAACAGCAGTAAAAAAAACATAGCCAGATACAGAAGCGCCATAGCGCAATCCGGTTCCAGCAACAGAAGAAAACATCCGCTTGCCGTAATCAGCAGCGCGAAAAGATACAATAGTCTGCTCCCTGAACTTCGAGCCAAAGACAGAATTACTGCCAGAAACAACAAAAATGGCCCTTTCAACAGTTCTGAGGGCTGCAATTGGATATCGCCAACAGTGAACCATCCCTGCATTCCATTGATACGGGTTCCCCATAGCATTACTGTAGTCAGTACAATCGGGACAAGCAATCCGAAAACCGGCGCTGTTCTTCGCCAGAGCCGGAAAGGTATTTGACCGCAGAAAAACATTACCACGGCTCCTGCCAGCATCCAGAGGCATTGCCGAAGGGGAAGACTCCAGGGATCTGCAGACATTTCCCGGGCAGCAAAGATGGCAAGAATCCCCCAGATGCTGTGAAAGAAAAAAAGCCCCCACAAGGAAAAACGCATGATATCCTGTCTGCGAAGATCCGGAATTGCCGGCGGTGAAAAAGATGGTTCCTGACGTTTCATTGGATTGTTCTTTCTGTCGGGTTTTTGCTCAGTTCCTGGTACGTTTGAGGTAGAATGACCGGTTGTCCCCGAACGGGAGGTTTGACAATTTGAAAGCTCTTGGAAATCATTTTTTGTGAACTACCGGAAAAAACCTGATATTTCCCAGGAATCCCGGAAAGTTGCTGATCAAATTGTTTTTCCCATCCGGAGATTCCTTCAACTTTTCTGCCGTTGACTGCGGTTTTTCCGATTTTTTCGCGGATAGTGCTGTCCGATACCGTTTTCCGGATCGGGCGAACATTAACGTGCCAGGAATCTGGCAGTGGCGTATATTTTGCCAGAAGTTCAAGTTGATTGACGGTAAGAGAATCGACAGCGACAATCAAATCAGGATCTTCTTCCCGTGGATGCGGGGTGGCTTCGCCGCTCAGTTGGTAGAGAACCTGCAAAACGGGAGTATTCGGGCCGTTATTGTGTCCATGAAACTGTTCAAAATCACTGCGGCTGACCAGCAGTTCAAAGACATTTTCACTCCATGCCAGTGGAATTTTGTCTGCGCTGAGAATTGCAGCCCGTTTGGGATAAAGAGGCCCACTTTCAAGAATGCCGTCCGAGAGTGTGGTAGGGTTATGATCCAGAGTGCGGAAAAATAGTGCGCCGCAATTGAAGGTCAGCACTGCTCCGAAAAACAACAACAGAAGCCTTCCGCGTTTTCCGGTTTTTCGTATTTGCGTATGACTTGAAATCGCTTTGGCTGTCATATCAGAAACTTTCTTCTGGATTATTATTGGCATTAGCTTTTCAACTCGGGATCAAAGGCAGATTATATTGAAAATACAACTGGACAAATCTTTCAATGCAGATAATATGCCGGAAGATGGAACAAAAACAAATTGCAGAGATAAAAAAGTGAAGAACTCCTTGAGAGCGCATGGAAAGAATCTGAGAAAAAAGCGTTCTATCTTGACAATTTTTTGTTATGTAGTATAGTAAAAAGGTGCCTTGAAAGATAATTTTATCCCTGTCCAGAGAAATGGGTTATTGCACTGTTGCCTGCCACAAGTAAAGGGTTGGAGTTTTATGAATTTTTTCTTGCATAACTACGGTTCGATGATTATCTATCCATTGCTTGCGCTGGTAATCAGTACGATTTTGAATGCAATTTATTTTATGAAAACGTTTATTATTGACGCGGGTTTGTATTTCCCTTCTGCCCCGTTTGAAGTTCATTGACGTACCGGATCCGCGTAAGATCCATCAGAAGATTATTCCCCGTGGCGGGGGTATTGCGGTTTTCATCGCTTTTTTTGCTGCATCATATGTTTATTCATTGGTACATCCCGGCGATGCAACAGTATTTCTGGCCAAACTGATTCTTCCGGCAATGATAATTTTTGTTACCGGGCTCCTGGACGATCGTTTCGGATTGCGCGCCATTACGAAATTATTTATTCAGCTGGGTTGCGGCGCCCTGATCTGGTTGAACGGTTCAACAATTTCGACTTTTTTCGGATGGGAACTTCATCCGATGATTTCGTTGATAGTCACGGTGCTCTGGGTGGCATCTCTGATTAATGCATTCAATCTGATTGACGGTCTGGATGGCCTTTCCAGCGGTTTAGCGATAGTTGCTTCTTCTTCACTGGCGATATGGGCACTGTTTAACAATAGTCTTTCCGGGGCTGTTTTGATGTTGATTTTAGCGGGGGCATGTCTGGGCTTTTTGCGCTATAACTTTAATCCGGCGAGGATCTTTATCGGCGACACCGGAAGTATGTTTTTGGGGCTGATGTTTGCTTATACTGGCCTGGATCAAATGGATACCAGTGTAACGTTGACGTCGGTTCTGGTTCCATTGCTTGCGGTGGGGGTTCCGGTTTTTGATACCTGCCTGGCATTCTGGCGCAGATTTATGCGACGTTTGTACGATCCGGCGACAACGGGAATTATGACACCGGATCGTGAACATCTCCACCACCGTTTTCTCGATAAGTATCATGATCAGAAAAAGACTGCGGTTTACCTCTATTTATTTGCCTGTCTGCTTGCTGGCGGTGCACTGGTGATCAGTTCTATCGGAAATACAGTTCCTACCTTGGCGTATGCGATTTTGTTGATTGCTGTATTTGTTGTGGTTCGCCGTTTTGCTGTGGTGGAGTTGTATCACTCTGCTCAGGCGGTTTTGGTCGGGTTAAGACGCCCCAAACGCAATTTTCTGCTGTCAGCATTGCATCCATTGTTTGATTTGTTGATGGTTGGTACTGCCTACTGGATTACCTGTTTCTTTTTCCGGGGAATCTGGAGTAATGTTTATCTTGCAGTGGGATGTGTGGGGTCGGTTTTTTTGGTGTTGCTGTTCAGTGGAACATATCGAATTTACTGGTTACGGTCTGGAACTTCAGATTACTGGTTGCTGCTGCAACGCCTTTGTCTGGGGGCTTTGATTGCGTTATGCTGCTACTCGTATATGTTGTTACAAGTTCCGCCGAGAGAACTGCGAATTGAGTTTGGACCATTTGTCTTCTGGTTAATGCTTTTTGTCTTATTGATTATGGGAGAGCGGCTCTTCCTCCGGTATGTCGAAAGTTTTATGTTGCGTTCTTTATATCTCAAACGAAACGAAGCAACTTTGAAGCAGACTGTTGTTTATGGTGGAGGATTGAATTGCCGTCTGTACCTGAACAGTTTAAATCATCGTTACAACCAGAAGCCGGTAAAAATTATCGGAATTATTGATGATGACAGTGTATTGTATCAGCTGCGGATTTACGGATTGCCAGTTTTCGGCGGCTTTGAGCACATCGAAGAAATTTATACAAAACATCCGTTTGAGCGAGTGGTAATTACCAGTGGCAGTATGGATGAAACAAAAATCAATGCGATGCGTGATTTTTGCCTGTCACACGGAGTTGAAGTTTTTCTTTTTGAACCACGAGAAGAGTTTCTTGGAGCCGGCGTTCGGGGGCAAAATCCGGCAAAAAACTGACTCTGTATTTGAAAATAATGAAAAGCGTGATATTATATTCACCAAATCAATACAATGCCAATGTAGCTCAGTCGGTAGAGCAATTCACTCGTAATGAATAGGTCATCGGTTCGATTCCGATCATTGGCTCCAGTTTATTTTCTTTCCGTACTGCGCAGGCAATGAAATTGCATTGTTTTGTCGAGTGGAATAACCGAAGTACGCCGTCTACTTTTGATGAAGAATCTTGTCTGCAGTACAGTTTTCCGCTACATTAGGGTCTGCTGAATGCGATAAAATCTATTGAAATTAAATAAATTGCAGCGGA
>CALGPR010000157.1 GCA_937960425.1 uncultured Lentisphaeria bacterium | reverse complement strand
AATAAACGAAAAACTAATGATTTCAACACAGAAGGGAAAAAAACTTCAGTCGGCTTTTTCTTTTTTCCATCATTCATTTACCGATCGATCGGACTGAGTGAAATGCAACAAAATATTCTTTTTCGCAAAAAAAATTTTAAAAAAACGTTTGCCAATGTTGCAATCGCAAGGTTACCCCATTATTATTAAGGCAGGGAAGAATATCTTCATTATGCGGAAGAATACCAAATGCCCCGGATGATGGGCTGGACTGCAGGGATTTTCCTCGTAGCAACACAAATACTTGACGCATGACAATATCCCATTTTCGAGCATAAAACGATTCTCAACCAACCATAAAAATATCAAGGAAACAACATGAATTTGAGAAAAGGAATTCTGGGCAGTGCAGCTGCTTTGGCAGTACTTCTGGCACACGGCGAGTACGACTTTGACAAACTGATTGAAAAAACCGCATCCGGAGAAATTATCCTTAAAGGCGGAATGGTGACCATGACCGACCCGGACGTCGACTACATCAAAAAAACGTTGAAAGATCTCCGTGACGCCGGCGCAAATCATATTCGACTCAACACCTACCCATTTGAAGGCATGACCCAGGAAGAGTTGGCAACCTGCAAACTGCCAGACGACTGGAGTGATACCGAAACTAATGGAATGTTCAAATATCGCCCCTGGGAGGACGGTTCAATCGGAACGCTGAATCGCTTTCTTCCCTATTGCGAAGAAATTGGGCTCGGGGTAATTCTTAATTTAGACGCCGGTTTTATGCCTTTCATCATTGACCAGAATGCAAAGTTGTGGAACGATCCGGAGGTGCGCGAAAAGCTTGCTGATTACATCGCTGAAAAAGCACGGTATTTCAGCAATTCGCCAGCTGTAATCGGATATGATATTTTAAACGAACCCATCCCGCCCGGATCAACGGCATGGGAAGAAGATGGCGCATGGTTAACCTGGGGGTACAACGCGGAAGACGCTGGAGACCGCAAAGAAATCCTTGCCGATTTTTACAACACAGTAATTGAAAAAATCCGCCAATTCGACAAAAAACGTCTGATCGTACTTCAGCCTGGACCTTGGGGCTATCCCGCCGGTTTTCCGGGGCTTTTAAATGTAACCGACGACGAACGCGTTATCTTCAGTTTCCACTTTTACGACCCGCATGGCTTCACGCACAGCAATATTGACGCCTGGGGTAGCAGGACAGATGCTCCAGACTATATTGCAACCTACCCTTTTACGTATGGAAACAACAATCGCACTTATGACAAATCGACGCTCAAACGAGTAACACAATCGGTAGTCGATTTTCAGAAGGCACGTACCGAAAAAACCGGGCGTCCGACAATTGTCTGGATTGGAGAATTTGGCTCTGTTCGTTGGAACGACGGAGATTCTCTTCTGCGCTGGCATGCTGATGCCCTTGAACTTATGGATGAAAATCAATGGGGATATGCCTATTTCCTCTATTCGCCTAGCCATTGGGACTGGCACCATTTCAGCCCGTTCGGAGCGGAAGGCGACGCTTTGAATCGCAAAGAATATTTCAACGCTCGTAAAACCAACGATCTGGAATACTTCCGGAAAATGAATGCCGATGGTCCGCGCCCCAGTTTCCAACTGCTTCTTGATGATATGAACCGCACACGCGACAAAAACGCAGTTCCTACTAAATAATTGTTACTCTGACCTCGTCATAAATCAGACAACAAAAAAAGGATACCGCCACATTAATGGCGGTATCCTTTTTTCAAAATCAACAACTATATGCCTTGCAAATACTTCACGTATTCGTCATAAAGCTTTTCTGCTGCAGAGTTA
>CALGPR010000156.1 GCA_937960425.1 uncultured Lentisphaeria bacterium | reverse complement strand
AATTATGAATCTATTTTATAAGGGTAGTTTATTGCTGGCTGTTTCGTTTGCCTTTTATGGTAGTCTGGTGCTTTTGTGTGGCGGTTGCAGTAGTTCCAGCGAGCCATTACCTGACAAAAGCGAGATTGGTACGGCAGGAAAAACTGAGATGATGCCGCCACTACCGCCGGAAGGGAAAAAAACTAACGATCGCATTGCACCACCGCCTCCGCCGGGAGAAGACGCTATTGACGACCGTCTTCCACCTCCGTTAGAAGAGCAGAACGCCGGAAATGAAGTTGGCGCATTAGAAGAGATGGAACTTTGAAGAAAATGTAAGGTTTCCGATGATTGACTGACGGTGTCAGCCAATCATCTTTTTTTGTATCAAGGCAGAAGGGGGAGGGCATCAAGCTTTCTTTTTGGCAAAAGCAATGGAAATCAGAAGCACAATTGCCAGAATTAGTGGATAATAGAGATATCGGATAATTCCGAATGGAGTTACCTGATTACCCGCTAATCCAATTGCAACGAGAATCTGTGCTCCATATGGTAACAATCCCTGAATTACACAACTGGTAGTATCCAGAATGCTTGCGGAACGTTTTGCGGGAACTTTGTATTTTTCCGCCAGATCACGTGCAATTGGGCCTGCGACAACGATAGCAACAGTGTTGTTTGCTGTAAAAATGTTGACAACAGCAACCAGCCCGGCAATACCGAGTTCACACATTCGTCGGCCATGGATACCTCGTTCGATCAATTGCATCAAAAAACTGATGCCGCCATTGTAACGAATGACTTTTAAGAGTCCGCCGGCTAAGAGTGCAACGATTAGTGTTTCTGCCATATTATTGATACCAGCTCCGGCTGCGGCAAGAAAATCCAGAAAAAGGATTTTCCCCAATCCGACCCCGATAATTCCGGCGAGAAATATTCCGATCAAAAGAACAGCCATGACATTGATTCCCAGGAGAGCCAATACCAGAACCGCAATATAGGGAAGAACTAAAAAGAAGGAGGAAAGAGGATATTCGCCGGGAATGGCCGTGGCGATCTCTGGTGCCAGAACCCAGTAAACAGCCAGTGTTATAACAGCTGCACCGGTTGCAAGAAAGAAATTTGCGTAAAATTTGGAGCGCATATCTACCTTCTGGGTTCTGGTCGCGGCAATAGTCGTATCAGAAATCATGGAGAGATTGTCCCCGAACATTGCCCCACCGATAACGATGCCAAGCGGAAGGCCCGGAGTAAGACCGAGAGATTGTGTTAATTCTACCGCAATAGGTGCTAAAGCAGAAACCGTTCCGACTGAGGTTCCGATTGACAGAGAAATAAAACAGCTGACTACGAACAGGCCCAGAAGCAGCCACTGGGAAGGGATACATGCCATTGCCAGCTGAACAGTTCCCTCGACTGCACCCATAGCTTTTGCAGCCCCAGCGAAGCCGCCGGCAAGGATGAAAATCATACACATGGCCATGATGTCCGGATCTCCCATGCCTTTGGCAAAGAGGTTGACTTTACTGCGTAGCGGTTTGCGGAGATCCTGGCACATTGCGGTTGCCGCTGCTGCCAGAAAAGCTACAGGCATGGGAATGCGATAAAAATCGCCAGTTGCCAGCGAAATACAAAAGTAAAAGAGAAGAAAAACAGCGAAAGGAAGCAA
>CALGPR010000155.1 GCA_937960425.1 uncultured Lentisphaeria bacterium | reverse complement strand
TGTCGGAGGTGTTCGTGCAGACACTGCCTCACCGGTGAAAGAAGACGCTGCATTGAGGCAAACTTTAAAGATCAGGAGCCAATTTATCGAATTTGGGATTGATTTATCGAGAGCTTCTGTGATCGGGGCAAAAGATGGAAGTTTTGTCATAGAAGAGGATGGGATTTCGTACCAGTTATACATCGTTTGTTTGTCGAGTAATCCTTCTTTCGATTTCGAAAGTTTTTTGAAAGAGGCTGAGGAGAATGGTTTTTCTTTTCCATTTGACAACCTGGCAGATAGTACTGATTTTTCCATAGATAATTGGACCGGAAAGAGCATTTCTGTAAATCAGGATGGACAGGCAGGAGAGTATTTCTTTTTGCGCGATGGGAATTTCGTTCTGGCAATGGGTTTTGAATGTCCGGATAGTCAGTTTTCAGATGCAGATTTGCGGGCAAAGCAAATCATCAAATCTCTCCGCATTGATTTTCCGGAAATACGGGTTGCTGGAGAGAACAAAGAAATTACATTTGGCGTTGCAAAAAAAATAAAGTTGCATGTTCCTCTTTGGTTGGGGGTAAAAAATGAGGGCGCCGAGATTATCGCTCTATGGCCAGAAAAGGAGGTGTCTTATTACGATGATGCCAGCAAAAAGAAATACATGGTTGCGATTTCTACTTATTTCTTTATGGACGTTGATAAATATATCGACATGCTGATAGAAGGACCAGGTGAGTTAGACAACGAGTCAGTGGGACTAGAAGAGTGGCGTGATCTGGACAGAAACACCATGACAACTGAAGAGCTGGATGGCTGGACTATTGTAACAATTCATGACAAAGATTTTGCAAAACAGTATGTTTCTATTGCTACCAAAAATGATCTTTCAATTGGCGTAATTGCAATGTCAAATTCATTTGATGAGCAAATAAAATCTTTTTTGAAAAACATTTGGAAAGAAACTGCATTACTTGAAAATGAGTGATCCTGAAGAGCAAAATTATGTGTTTCATGTAACAAATACAGGAGTTAACCTTAAAGGAAGCTTTAAAAGAGAGGGCTGACGCCGGCTGGTCGGATTCATATTTTTATCGGGAGAATTGGGAATAGGAAATAAAAAATTACTGAAACATAGTATGAATAATAAAATAGAGAAGTTGATAAAGATACCCAGAATAATCGATGGAAGGATCAGGATTATGAAGAAGATTGTTTTTTGGGCTTTCCCAGTTATTTTTGCTTATGTTTGTATGGGGTGTGTTGCTCAGGATACGGCTTCAACTGTACCAGAAGAAGAGTTTGTGCGTTCTCCCGTCATTAAAAATGTTGAGGGAATCTATTTTTCAGTTGAAGTTCCGAAGGCATCATGTCTTATATTTGAAAATGGGGAAAGAGAATTCTTTACTATCAAAAAAGACGACGTTTCTTATTTGTTAAGTGTGAGCTGTATATCATTTAAAGATTCAAATTTTGAGGATTTTAAAAAGGTATTAGAAAAAAACTCCCCAAATCCTGAAATACAAATAACAGACTGCACAATTGAAGAGTATCATGGCAAAAAATTCCTGGAAAAACGCGATGATAATGGTGGTGTGTCGGAATATTTTCTACTCTATTCAGAGAATTACCAGATAATGTGTGCGGTTACGTGTCACAAAAACCAATTAACTCAAGCAAATAAACTTGCGGAACAGATGATTCAGTCAGTTGATATTCAATCTCCCAAAGTTCGCACAGTCAATGGACAAAAGGAGTTTACATTTTTCATGAATGGTGAAGAATGGAAAATGTATCTGCCCCTCTGGATGAAATATTCCTTCAAAAAAAATCGTGTTTACTTCTGGGCTGATGAACCATCTTTTTCATGCCAAATAGTTGCTGCATTTGAAACAGACTTTAACATTGATGGTTATATCAAAGGTGCCCCAAAAATCTATGTTACCATGCCCGGGGAAACCGTAGGACAGTGGACGATTACCAATTTTGCGGATAATGAAGCAGAGATGAGAGAATATGTTTCTCTTGCCAGGAACGGAAATAAGTCCATTTTCCTTACTTCGATTTCGGATCCCGGAAAAGAACAACCATTTACAGAAGAAGAAAAAGCATTCCTGAAAAATTTCTGGAAAGAAACAGCGCTATTGGAAAATAA
>CALGPR010000154.1 GCA_937960425.1 uncultured Lentisphaeria bacterium | reverse complement strand
TTCAAATATTTATAAAACATTTCACTTTTCTGCTGCATTTCTGCGGTAATTTCCGGTGTTGTCCGGTTCTTCAGAAATGCGATGGAATAGCCATCCAGTGCCGGTACTGGATTGGTAATGCCATTGACTGGAAGCTCTACCGCAAGAACATCAAGTTGGGTCAACGGATTCATTAAGACATCCTGCTTGACTGTTTTTGCCTGACCGAAGCCATATTTTCCTGCTTCAATTGCTGCTTTGCGCTCTGCTGCAGTCATTGCATTTAATTCTGAATAGGCTTTTTCCGCAGCGGCCTTAGCCAGCTCGTCTGCCTTGAAATTGGAGACGTCACGAAGAACCTCATCCCGCACAAAAGGATTATCGAGGTTTTCTGCAGGAACTGCCGGAACAATTCGGTTAAAATAAACAACAACAGCGCCATCGGCAATGGCAATTGCATTGCTGACGGGAATTTCAGTATTGATTGCCAGCAATTCAGCAATGATTGCAGGGTCTTCGATAGGACCAATTTTTGTTGTATTGTCAGCAAATTCACCGGTTGGAACTGCTGTTAACTTCTCCTCCTGCAAAAGGGCATTAAACATTTCATTCTGGTTGGTAATTGTTTCTGAAATGCGGTTAAATGCGATATCGGCAAATCTACGGGCGTTTGCCATAGCTCCGTCCTGATCCCCGTTTGCGGGGAAGGTGACGATTTGTGCTTCGTATACAGCAGGAACCATATAACGGCTGGTTCCAGTAGTTTCTGCAAGTTTCCGTGCCCCTTGGAAATATTCTTCCAAATCGACTTCTGTCACTTCAATCTCTTTGCGGAAATCGTCCCGTTTGAATGTTGCACTGGCTACTTCACATTCGCTGTTTTGATACATGGCAAAAAAGTTATATTCCTCTGGAACATTCAGAACCAGGCTGTTGATTTCAGAAACAAGGGATTGGCGAAGAAGCATGGCACCGATGACATTATCAATTTCAGCGGCAGAAAAGTGATTGTTTGTTAGAAATGCCTGGTATAAATCCATGGAAAAATTTCCGTCTTTCTGGAAAATCGGAATCGCAGCAATGACTTTAGCGATTGCTTCGTCTGAGACAGTCAAACCGAGAGACTGAGCGTAGTGGTCAACCGCGATGTTGAACATTACCATTTGATAAGCATCTTCCTGTTGAGGCATATCGTGTCCGGACATGAAGCACTGAATCGACAAACGGCGGTATTCGTCCTGAAACTCTGAATCGGAAACACTCTTCCCAAAGACACTGCCAACGTTGCCGCTGCCCAGGGAAAAGCCGCTGAAAATATTGCTGCCGCCGGGTGATAAAAAGTCAACGAAGGTAACGATAATAATGATCGTGAAGACACCGAACAAAATACGTCCGTGCCGGGAGAACAAAGAATTGAGTTTCGAAATTGCCATTGTAATTTCCTGTTGCAGAATTTTTCAACAATAAACACGCCCGCCGTTTGAACATCCATCATTGCGAGCCGGATTTTTCTATCGATTTCTTAATAAATTAAAACGTTTTGCCCGTTTCGCAAGTCGTCTTCCTGTTTTTTTCAGCATTTCCCATTGGTGGTATTGGCAGGCAGCTGATATTCCCTGCGT
>CALGPR010000153.1 GCA_937960425.1 uncultured Lentisphaeria bacterium | reverse complement strand
ATAGTATAGTCTTTTTTCACGACACTGTATTCAACATACGGCGGATTGCCGATAACTACGGATGAAAATTTGCCTTCCCCGGTGTCTATTATCTGACCAACACTACAAGGAGAAAACCATGAACACTTTTTTTCAGTCAGTTTCGCTCATTCTTGAGCGTGAGTCCGCCGATCTTTCCAAAGAAACAAGAAAGACCTACCGTTTCGTTCTCAGTAAATTCGAGCGGGCATTTCCGAGAATTCAATGCGCACAAATCACTCCGGACGTAATCCAGGAGTTCCGCGAAAAGATGCTTCGGCAGGGGAACTGCAACAACACGATCTCCAAAACGCTGGCGGCCTTGAAGACCCTTATCAACAAGGTCAGACACAGCGGAATGATCCAGACCGACCCCTTCGCCAATATCCGGATCCGAAAGGTCTACAGCACCCGGCATTATCTGACCACGGATGAATTGCAATTTCTCCACTCTCATTTTTTGACTGGTCGCCAAGACCTGTCCCGTCCCGAGCAGGACGCCGTGCTGGCGTTCCTTTTTTCCTGCTTTACCGGTCTCCGCTATTCCGATCTGAAATCACTCATGCCGGATGAAATCCAGAATGGTCGAATCCGGAAACAAATGCACAAGACAGGGGATGTCGTTTACATTCCGCTGGCGGAACAGGCTGCCGGTCTCCTGATGGCTGCCCGGCAGCAGAAGGACGGCCGTATCCTGAAAGTGACCGAAAACAGTTATTTCAACCGGCATCTGCGGTCCGGCGCGGGGAAACTCGGTTTTTCGAAGCACATCCATTGCCATTTGGCGCGGCACACCTTTGCCACGGCTTGTCTCACGCTCGGAATTCCGCTTGAAGTTACCAGCAAACTGCTCGGACACCGTAATGTCTCCACGACCATGATCTACGCCAAATATGTGGACAAGGTTTTGGATACGGAGATGGAAAAGTTCCGGAAATTGCAGAAGTGATATTGCAAAAACGGGGGAAACAGGTTATATTCCCTTCCGGTTGCATCGGAGGCATTTTTTGTGAACTGTTATGGCGATCAGGATTTATTGAAGCTTCCCAAAACGGCTTTTTTCTGTTCCCGCACAATTCCTGCGGAGGAAATTCTGCGCACATACGACTGGGCCAGAGAACAGCGGAAAACCGGGCGATGCATCATTTCCGGCTTCCACAGCGCCATCGAGCGCGACGTGTTTGAGATTCTTTTAAAGGGCAGCCAGCCGATCATCTGGGTTTTGGCCCGCGGACTTTACAAGAAGTGGCCGGATGGCATTCAAAAAGCAGTAGAGAACAATCGAATGCTGGTGATATCCGCTTATGATTTGAACTGTATCCGCCCAAATCGAAAACGGTGCTTGGAGCGAAACCTTTTTGTCGCATCACACTGCGATGAAATATACAACATCACGACCGGCGGATTAAAAAAGCAATACGCCCCAAAATCTGAGATATGAGGAACGGTAAAATGGCTGAAAAATCTGGAATCCAAAGACAGGAAGTATCGACCGCGCTGGAGCTGCTGATCGGAAAAATTGAAGACGAGCGAAAACGGATTTACAGCGATGGTGCAAATGCCATGAAGGCTTTGGATGCCGATACTGCGTCGAAGGTGTTGGATTTCGCGAAAAAGATTGAGGCATTCCAGGGAAAAGTCAAACAATTGAACTCAGATTGGTCAGCGCTGGTCGAGGAAAAAGTTTCCGCCCCGCAGAAAGTTCAGGACATTGTTGACGGAGACGGCAAACTGTTTGGCATGAGGACCAGAAAATCCAAGACAGGTTTTACCCGCAATGTGACTCAGCCGATGGCCGCGAAAACCAATTTCACGGTCAGGTTCCCGGACGGGACGGTTATCTTCAACCGCAAAGCTTGTGACACTCTGGTTCAAACCATCGAACGCATTGGAGAACACAAGGTGCAGGGATTGAATTTGATATGCGCTGGAGAGCCATTGGTCAGTAAGTCCAGAAGCAAAAAATATCCTGCCGGCTCCAAAAGAACTGCTGCGGGTTTTTTTATTCAAACGCAATCCAGCACATCGGCAAAAATCAAATATCTGAAAACAATTTCAGCCAAGCTGAAAATCAAATTGACCATTCTTCCTCCTGAAACCGCTCAGAATGATGAATTGCCAGGATTTAATTTTACCCCGGCGGACGATGAAACTCTTACCGGTGTAAGCTGGCTGATCCCGGCAAACGGAAAACTTTACAACCATGAGGCGGCCTTCGATAAATTCGGCTATATCGACTGGAAGCAGGATAAATATCATTACCGGAAAGGTGATATTGTTTATATTTACTGCTCCCGTCCCATTGGCAAAGTCCGTTATATGACAATTGTCGACAAGGCGGGGATGAGTTTTGACGAAATCACCGATGACCGGGAATTTTGGGCTGACACTGCCAAGTATGACAGTGGTAAAAACGGAGCCTATGTTCGTCTGCGTCTTCTCAAGAAAAAGGACAGTGACAAAGTAAATTTAGCGGGTTTGTGTGCTCATGGACTTTGCAAAGCGCCGCAGGGGCCGATCAGAGTCAGGGAGAAACTGCTTGAATTCTTAAAGCAGAATTTTGGAGAGTAAACTGAATCCGAAATTACAGAAAATATTCTGGAACAAAAGATTCCATGAGTTATAGACTCAAAGACAGCTTTGCGGCGATTTCGCATCGCTTTCCCATGTACTTGCCTTGTCGACTGACCTGACCGTCACTTTCTTCATCTCTGATTTTTTCTGTTTTCTGTCTCATATGGCAAACATCGCCGATGACCCAAAACGTAACCGCGGGGTTCTTGGAAATTTTCTTTATTTTTTGCTGCACGGGCTTGAAAACGGGAAAAGATGGTGTATATTTACGTTTATCTGCTGAATACGGGCGTATAGCTCAGTTGGTTAGAGCGTCACGTTGACATCGTGAAGGTCATAGG